>JAGMDR010000006.1 GCA_023128595.1 Planctomycetota bacterium
ACGAAATAAGCCACATCCTCCACCGCGACATCCTGTTCGTAACGCTTGCCGGCGTAATGCTCGGCTCGATTGTGCTGCTCTCGCACGTCTTCCTGCGAGGTATGTTCTACAGCTCTATGGGCTCCAGCAGAAGGTACTCATCCGGCGGAAAAGGCGGGGGACAGGCCCAGCTTATTATGCTGGCGGTCGCCATAGTCGTCGCTATACTCGCGCCCATAATGGCGTATCTGCTGTACTTTGCACTCTCAAGGAGGCGTGAATACCTTGCCGACGCCGGCGGCGCCAGACTGACCCGTTACCCCGAAGGCCTCGCAAGCGCCCTCGAGAAAATCGCCAATGACCCCTCGCCGCAGTTGGCCTCGGCCAACAAAGTCACCGCACCTATGTACATCGCCAATCCTTTCAAAAAGAAAAAGCAGCGAAAACTATCCGACCTGACCAGCACTCATCCGCCGATCTCCGAGAGGGTAAAGATTCTCCGCAACATGACCCACGGCGCATCCTTCAAAGATTACTCAAACGCCTTCACTGCTGTAACAAAGACCAAAACGGTCGTCCCTCCTACCGCTTTTACAAAAGAGGAAGTTGCCCTGCGTCAAGCACAAGCGAATGGGAAAAAGGACCAGCGCCGGCAAAAACAAATGCGCCAGGTCGGCGACATAATGCGAAAGGTCAACGAGTTCGTATTTTTGACTTGTCTCTGCGGCCTGAAACTAAAAATACCCCCCAACTTCAAGGCCCATAAGCTCAAGTGTCCTCGTTGTCGCAAGACGCTCGACGTCCCCCGTAAGTAGTCACTTGAGGGACATACAACTGCTTGCTCTAACCGGCCTTCAGCCCAGGCCTTGAATTTTCTATCAGCTTGCGCAGCGTCTCAATATCTTTCTTTATTCTGTCGAATCTTTGCTTACAGACAAAGGCATACAAGGCCTCTTCAGGCCGAACACCTCCGTTTTGCTCCTCACTTCCATCCGCGGCCGTCACTTTCTGCGTGATATAGTCGTTTATCAACTGCCGATGTTCCTTGAGCAGCTTATGCAGCAGCTTTATTGTATCGCCCAGCACCACATTATCCCGCTCTAATGCCGCAACGCGTTGTTCTATTGTTAGTCGCATCTTTATTTATCTTTCTTCCGGTTTCGCCGAACATCTTCACCAATTTCACCGACCTGTCTGCAAAACCAAAACTCTCTCCTACATAATTATCTACCCCCTAATCGAGGTATTTGTTCTGTGTTTTGGCCTTACCGTGGGGGCACTTTCTGCGCACTTTTGGCTCCTCGCCGGGCCAACATCAGAAAAACGGCAGGCATAAATCCCCGAAATGTGACTCCGCACCCCTGTGTATCTAAAAACACAGTTTCAACTTGTGCCCGCGCAGGCGGGTATCCGTGTCGAAAACCAGAATCCGCCGGTTCAAATCAAAAACTGATAGAATCGCCAGGCGTCATCACCGTTACTTTGCACTGTGCCAATTCCGCGAATTTGTCCGCATCGTTTCGGCTGCCGACGATGTCACCCCAATGATATGGTATCGCCTGTCCGGGTTTTATGTGCCTCGTTGCCTCGGCTGCTTCTTCGGCGTTCATAGTGTACTTGCCGCCCACAGGCAGCAGCGCCAAATCAATATCTTTAAGGGCCTTCATTTCATCCGTCAGGTCAGTATCGCCGGCGTAGTAAATTCGCTTTGAACCGAGATCGATTATAAACCCGACCCAGCTCTTTTCTCTCGGGTGAAACTGCTTGTTCAGATTGTACGCCGGGACGCCACTGATGCGCACGCCCTCCAGCTCAACGCTCAGTCCGGGCATAAGCACCTGGCCCCGCTGCTCCTTCGCAGCGACGTCACTCGAAGCGATCAGTTTCGTATCGGGCCCGTTGACCTTCTCAATATCGTCCGGCGAGTAATGGTCGCCATGACTGTGACTTACGAGCACCAGCGTCGCATCGTGCGGCGAGTCCTTCAGCTTCCACGGATCGATATATATGACCGTCTCCTCGTGAGAAATCCTGAAACTCGCATGGCCCAGCCACTTCAGCATCAACCCCATAGCAGCCTCCTTTTTGCTTTGCTGTTCTTCTATCGCTTCTTTTCTTTCCGGCGGTCCCGTCTCCGGCTGGCCCTTTTTGCACCCGCAGACCACAAGCCCCAGCGCCAAGCCCAAAAGCAATAATCTCAAACACCGCATTTCTTTCCTCCTTATCAATAA
>JAGMDR010000060.1 GCA_023128595.1 Planctomycetota bacterium
TGCCGGACGATGAAACGTGCTATTCGCCGTGATGCCCTGTCCTGGCCGAACTCATAGATCAAATCGGCCAAAAATTTCTCATCCCCTTCATTTATTATATCGGCAGCAGTGGTCTTTAATCTTTTGTCAATTCTCATATCCAGCGGCATATTTGTCGTGAAACTAAGGCCAGCTTGCGAATCGACCAACTGGGCCGAACAAAGCCCCAAATCCGCCAGTATGAAATCGGCTTTTTCTATGCCTTGCCTGCGGACTTGCTCATTGATTTGGGCAAAATTCGCGTGAACGACAACGACCTTGCAGTTAAGGCCGGCTAATCTCAATCGGGCCCTTCGGATAGCTTCTTTATCAACATCCAGGCCAACGATAACCCCCTCGGGGCCCAATGTTCTACCGAACAGAAAACTATGACCTCCGTGTCCAATGGTCGCATCGACCATCACCCCATCCGGCGGTAAGTTTATCTGTTCGGCCAAAGTGCTCGCAAGAACCGGAATGTGCTCTAATGTCGAACCATTCACTTTTATCGTATCGTGTATATTGCATCAGTTCGGCGGCTCATCGGGATTTGTCACAGCAATCAACATCCACGACGGCCTACGAGTCAGCCTACGGTTAGGGTGCTTTTGCGGGCCTGGAGATCTTCGACTGCCGATGAAAATGCGACCCCGGAAAACGCCTTGTTATGTTCTTTCAGCCGTTCCAGCCGTTCGGTAAGAACCGCCAACGCCGCAAAGGTCTGCTCGTCAAGGTCCCTTTCGCCGGCCAGAGTTCCGGCTACAATCCGAAAATGGTTCGATTCAGCTTCGATCATTCTACCTCCAGTCCTTTGGAATTAGAGTTCATCGTTCTGCTTTTGCAAAACAATCTGTCTTGCCTGGGACATCTGCTTTTGGTATTGAGCCATGTGGTCCGAGAGATACTGCTCCCAGTTTTCACTGTTCCACAGCTCGATATGGTCTCTGACTCCGATGAGCGTAATCTGGTCCTTCAATCCCGCCCTTTTGCGCAGCCTTTCGTTCAAGAGCAATCGTCCCTGGCCGTCGAGCTCGACCTTGCTGGTCAAGGCGAAGCTAATACGCTCGAATGCCACGGCCTCATCGGGTGCCGTCGCATCCGGTGCAACTGCAAGGGCTATGTGCTCGAAGTATTTCTCGGGGTATAGGCAAAGTATGCCGTTGGCGCCGAGGACGAGGTAGAAATTGCTGCCGTGCTCATCGGCATCAATCTGGCTTCTCAGCTTGTTCGAGATAAGGACTCTGCTCTTATCATCGACAACGTGCCGATATTCGCCTGTTAGTAACAGCATGACATTTGTCCCATTTAGTACACCACTATTGGGAAATCATACCACTTTTCACCACCAAGTCAACAAGGGAAAGACTTTTTTTCGGGATTTTTGCAAAATTTTATTATAGGACTGTCACCAGGAGGAGTCTAATTCGCACGGACACAGGCAGTTACGCACGTGCCGCATGGATTGGGGCTCGACACTTTTTATTAACATAGAATTGTGAATTCCGCATTTGGGAGACTGACTTTCCGGGCCGGTACAGGGAATTGGTCACACATTGCTCCCAGGCAGGTTAGGAGCAATGAGAGTATGGATAGACTACTACTATATTCTTTCTGTTCCGAATGACCTGAGTCAAATCCGCGGATTGGGGCGGGTCCCATAATAGCCACATGAAACTACCTGTTTGACTGAAGCGATTGCTTTGCCGGCCAATATTGGTAGAGTTGTTCGTTTTAGGTGGAAGGAATTTCCCGGTTATTCTTGGGCGGTGCATTTGCAGCGCTTGACATCATTGGCCCCAGACAATAGCATATTGTGTTTCGACCGGTGCAGGCTCAGCGGCTAAGCTGAGCAAGCTTGAACAGGATGTCAAGGTTTACTTATGGGAGGTTATTCAGATGAGTAATTCAATGTCAAAATCAGTGAATGTCTTGATTGTGTTGGCAGTAACATTTGTTGGTCTGTCGCCGCCGGCGAGAGGTGCGGAGAAGCCTGAGTTTCCACCTTTGGCTGAAGTGATCAAGGACTATCAAAAAGTGGTGTCCACTGCGGACGGAGCAAAGAGTTTTTACACTATCTGGACGCGCCAGAAAGACAGTCAGATGCTGGCGGCGCTGCCGGCCGGCTATGAGGGCAAAAAGGTTTTTGTGGCTGTTACCATTGCGAGCGGAGAGGATTACGCCGGTTTGCAGGCGGGCGATATGTACGTGTATTGGAAGCGATACGACAAACGTCTGGCCTTGATCGAGCCGAACATCCGGGTCAAATCAACGGGGGACCAGGAGTCGAGGAGCTCGATTAAGCGGCTGTTTACAGACAAGGTGATTCTGGATGTTCCGATTGTTACTATGTCGGGCAGCTCTCCGGTAATAGATATGGATGCCTTGCTGGTCGGCCAGGCGAGCAAGTTTTTTGGTTCGCGTGTGCGCGTCTCGAATACGAAACTGGTCACGATAAAGAAGGCCAAGGCCTTTCCGAAGAACGTTGAGCTGGCGTTTGAGGTTCCCACGGGCAGCGGCAGACTCCAGACTTTGCACTATTCGATCAGCGAGATTTCCGGGAGCACCGGCTATAAGCCGCGCAAGGCGGATGAGCGTGTGGGTTATTTTACCACGAGCTACAGGGATTTTGGGCAGTTCAAGGACCCCGAGACGAAGGTCCGCTATATCAATCGGTGGAACCTAGCCAAGGCGGATACATCGCTGCGGGTCAGTCCGCCGAAGGAGCCGATCGTCTTTTATATCGAACATACTACTCCGGTTCGCTACCGCCGGTGGATAAGGCAAGGTATTTTGTACTGGAACCAGGCGTTTGAGAAGGTCGGCATTTCGAGCGCCATAGAGGTCCATTATCAGGACAAGCGGTCCGGTGCGCACATGGAGAAGGACCCGGAGGATGTTAGGTACAACTTTATTCGCTGGCTGAGTAACAATAAGGGGACGGCTATCGGGCCGAGCCGAGTCCATCCTGAAACCGGGCAGATTCTCGATGCGGATGTTATTCTAACAGACGGGTGGATTCGCCATTACTGGACTACGTACAACGAAGTCATGCCCGAGATAGTTATGGAGGCCGTCAGTGCCGAGACTCTTACATGGCTTCGGGACCATCCGCGTTGGGACCCGCGTATTCGATTGGCTCGCCCGGACCAGCGCGAGCACGTAAAGCGGGAGATTGCCGAACGAGCCAATCTGCCTTATTGCGGGCATCCGATGGGACAGGTGAGCACGGATCTCATCGGCGACGACGAGTACGACGGGCTGGGAGGCAGAGTCTCTCAGGTCAACGGGATGTGCACACTGACTCGGGGCAAGGCCTTCGACGTGGCAATGTTCAGGATGAATCTGGCTCTGATGGGCGAGGCGGAAGACGAAGCAAAAGAGAAGAAAGACGACGGCAAGAAGGAAAAAGAGGAGGATAAAAAGGAAGAACCGAAGGAGCCTATGATCGACGGGATGCCGGAGTCCTTTATCGGGCCGATGCTGGCTGACCTGGCGTGCCACGAGGTCGGGCACACGCTTGGATTGAGACACAATTTCAAGGCCTCGAGTCTTTATACGATGGCTGAGATTAACAGCAAGAAACTGAAAGGAAAGAAGCCGTATGCCGCTTCGGTGATGGACTATTTGCCCGTCAATATGAATTTCGAAGACGGCGAAGTCCAGGGTGATTATACTATGATTGGAATTGGTCCTTACGACACCTGGGCGATCGAGTACGGCTACACACAGGATGATAAGGACCTCAAAGGCATACTGGACCGCGTGGCAGAGCCGGAGCTGCAATATGCGACGGACGAGGACACGTTGGGTCCGGACCCA
>JAGMDR010000061.1 GCA_023128595.1 Planctomycetota bacterium
GTGAAGGATGGTGACAGTTGGGCGAAGGTTCGCCGGGGCTATGAAATGACCCTTTCTATGCAGCTTCGTGCGGTCAGCATAATGAGTAACTGGCTGGGCGGCGCCTTCGTTTATCGTGACAAGAAGGGCGACAAGAACGCTCGTCTGCCGATAGAAGTGGTGCCGGCAAAGAAGCAGCGCGATGCGCTGAGCTTCGTGATGGCCAATACGTTTAGAGACGAAGCCTTTGGTCTGACGGGTGATCTTCTGGTAAGGATGACCGTTGACAAGTGGTGGGACGATATGCCGTCGGTTATGAATGACGCGACCTGGCCGATACACGATCGGATCATGGGTATTCAGGCATCGACGCTGGCAAGGCTGATGTATCCGACGACTCTCCGCCGGATTTACGACAATGAGTTCTTGGTGCCGGCTGATAAGGATGCTCTGACCCTTCCCGAACTGCTGGATGCTATCAGCGAGGAGATATGGAAGGAATTGGAGCAGGAACCGCAGAAGGAATACACCGCCCGCAAGCCGATGATATCGAGCCTGCGCCGAAACCTCCAGCGTGAGCACTTAGAGCTTTTGATGGATTTGAGCAAGACTGACTATGGGAGCACTTCGGCCTACAAGGCGATTTCAAATCTGGTGATGGAGAAGCTTCGCCGGATACAAGGCAACGTTGCGGGAATTGTCCAGGAGCACGAGCAGAATCTTGACCCGTACACGAGGGCTCATTTGAAAGACGCCGTTACACAGATCAAGAAGGCCCTGGACGCTCATTATGTCTATAAGAGCCTTTAATCGGCGATAGGGCGGTTGACGGATTAGTTGTTGACTCGGATATTGCGAGAAACCGGGCGCTTTAGGCAAAATAGGGCGGCCCGTGGATATTGGTCTCGATGCCGAGCAGTTCCCGGAGGAACATCCGTAATATGAATGGCTCAGATACTGCCGTCAAATTGAGGAACGCTTTCTGCTACAGGTGTTATCGGTTCAGCTATCTACCGCGCCGGGGCATTGACAGAGCTGCCGAGGCCTGCTATAAATTCAATACCATCGGTCGGCTAATTTACTTCAGGATGGCTTACGGCACAGTATGAGATTGAAGCTTGCCGAAATGAGCGTAAAGTGTTGTCAATAAAGAATTGGAGCAGTGGCCGAGCGGCTTAAGGCGACGGTCTTGAAAACCGTTGTGCCGAAAGGCACCGGGGGTTCGAATCCCTCCTGCTCCGTTTTAGGTCAGGTTTTTTGAAAGGGACTTCCCGTGAAGCATTTACATCTTTTGCCCTTAGCTCTTGTCATCGCTGCTGTCGGAGGCTGTCAGGGGCCGGCAAATTCACAAAGAGACCAGATCCGGCAGGAACAATTTACTCTCTATCCGATCGGCAAGGTAGTCAAGGAAGCGGGCAAAACGCTCATAGTCCTGGATAAGAAATACCAGCCGGGGCTATTGGGGCTTGAAAAACACTCTTATGTGACCGTTGTATATTGGTTCGACAGGAATGATACGCCGGAGAGAAGGGCTATCTTACAAGTTCATCCGAGAGGTGATAGGAATAATCCTCTGACCGGAGTCTTTGCAACTCATTCCCCGGTCCGGCCGAATCTTATCGCTATAACCAATTGTGACATAATCTCGATCAAAGAGAATGTCATAGAGGTAAAAGATATAGATGCCTTCGATGGCTCTCCCGTGCTCGACCTCAAGGGCGATTTCTTCCGATTCTATCGCCCGGCAAATCAACAGTAGGCGTAAGGCTGATGCCCGCTTAGAGGCCCAAGAATTGCCTGCAATCGAAGAAGGGTGCAAAAGAAGTAGAGGTTTTGGGCCAACTCCGGCAGAATACTCCATCGAAAGGTTTATTACGGAAAGGCAGGACAATGGGCAAGGACACAAACAAGCAGTTCAATTGGCGGGCATTCGTTTCCGTTTTAACGACACTCTCTTTTATTGCAATGACCTTCACCGGCGTCATTCTCTTCGTGGTTCCGCCCGGGCGCATCGCAAACTGGACCGGCTGGACTATGATCGCTCTGACAAAACACCAGTGGGTCGGCCTCCACGTCTGGTTCAGTCTGATATTTATGATTGCATCCGGCTTCCACGTGTACCTCAACTGGAATCCGCTCGTCAGGTATTTCAAAAGCAAAGTCAGCAAGGCGTTCGCCCTGCGCCCCGAATGGGTGCTCGCTCTGGTGATTTCCGCCGTCGTTTTCCTATGCACGCTCGGAAACGTTGCCCCTTTCTCCTCACTTCTCGAATGGAACGAGGCCATAAAGCACAGTTGGGACACACCGCGTCAACGTGCCCCCATCCCACACGCCGAACTCCTGACTTTCACCGAGCTGGCTGAGCAGATCCAAGATGTGAATCTCGAAACCATGCTCGCAAACCTCAAGGCAAAAGGGATTGAAGCCGACTCGCCGGATGTTGTGCTCGGCGAACTCGCCGAGGCCTCCAAAATGACACCTATGCGACTCTATGACCTTGCGCTCGGCCAGAGCGGCCACAGCAGAGGCCGCGCGGGACAGGGAGGCCGAGGGCACGGACAAGGCCGCGGCCAAGCCGGTCAGTTCGCCGATGCCAACCATGTCCAGGCCGGGCCCGGCCCCGGCCGCGGCTTGGGCCGACTTACACTCAAGCAGTACTGCGACCAGATAGGCATGGACATTAATGCCTCCGTTGACAAGCTCAAGAAGGCCGGTTTTGAAGCCACCCCCGATATGACCATCCGCGCCATTGCAGAGACCGTCGGTGTTCTCCCCTCCGAAATACGCACCGTCCTCGAACCACAAACCCAATGACCCAACCTGCCACACAGGGAGTCCTGCAATCGGATCAGCATGACAACTCCTCAAAGCGCGTCTGACGGAGTGTTACTTCCCGCTCTGTAACATCTGGTTTGATGGGTGGCAGCCTCAAGCGAGTCCCGAGAAATCGGGACGAGCTTGGGGATGGCTCAGAGCAGCTACCGAGAACCGCCACGCATTTATTGCGTTACACACCACTACACCCTTCGGGCAAAGCTGCAGCAGTCCACACGACCCGCAGGAACGCCATAAGAGAATCCCGTTACATGTCCAAAGGCTTCTCATCGGCGCCGTCAGGGCTGGCTGGCCGGCTCGAAATTATCGGCCCTGCCGTCATACATAATCTGATCATCTAAAAAACACAGATTATTTCGGCGAATATTGCTCATATCATTTGGCCGGCCTATGAACTGAATACTATATTTTGTAAGGTGGCCTCGAAATATCGCATAACCCTAAAACCAGCGTCAACAAACAAGATTGGTCATACCAGGTGCGATTATGAAGAACATAGAAATCTCAGATGAGCTATACGAACAACTCAAAGCCTTTGTCGTTGACCCATTTGATGACACCACTGAAATCGTCATCAATCGCCTGGTCGAGATAGTCAACAAAGCCAAAAACAGGTGGTCTCCTATGGACGACCGCGAAGATCCCGCAAAACGCGAGATGCCTATGGCCGAGCGCACGAGAATATCCAATCAGACGCCCGAAGACGCCGAGCAAGCTCCGGTATTGCTATAGGAAATTCAAAAGTCCGCACTCGGCGCGCCCCGGAAACCGGTGAGCTTAAATGCAAAGGCGTGCTTGCAAGGCTGATGTTCGCGCTTCAGATTTGGCGCCTGGATGACCAACTGCTTTTCATTGTTGACGCTGAAGCTGATAGCACCGTCGTGGCCGAGCAGTTCGACTGCCGCGTCCGGGGCGGCGTGATCTACGCTGAACGATTGCACCGTTAAGGGCCTTTTCGGCCAGGCCAGGGTGAGGACGTATAGGGCCTTGCCGTCCTTACTGCGAGTAAATCGGATATCTTGGGCGGTATAGGGCTTGTCCTTTTTCTCGCTGAACCCGCCGCCGGTGTTGCGCGTCGGGCCTTCGCCAAAGACTTCCCATGGCCGTGTGTTATAGATAGCCTCGCCGTTGATTTTGAGCCACTTTCCGATACCCCGGAGGATCTTTTGCCCGTCTTGCGGTATGGAGCCGTCCGCGGCCGGGCCGACGTTTAGCAGCATGCAGCCGTTCTTGCTGACGATGTCAACGAGCACGTCAACGATCTCGTCCACCGACTTATAGGGGACCGATTTCTGATGGAACCAAGGGCCGATGGATGTGTCGGTCAGCCAGGGGTAGGGAGTTAGGTTGTCCTCGCGCCCGCGCTCGAAGTCGAGGATGCCCGTGTGCTCGTGGAGGTTGCGATGCTTGTGAGCGACGCCGACCTGAACATTTTGCTTGAGGGCCCAGTTGTAGTAGTCGGCGAACATACGCTGCTGGTAATCGGCGGGAATTAGCCTGCCGAGGCCGAAGTCAAACCAGGTCAGGTCGGGGCGGTACTTGTGGACGACCTCGTTGACCATGCCCAGCCACTTGTCCAGATATTGCTTTGTCGGGGGGGTGCCGGGTTCGTGTGGCTGACAGTAGAGACCGGCGTGCTTACCGTCGGCTGCGTCGAATTTATAGGCCGGCTCAAAGTACTGCCAGGCAAACCCGTGGTGAAACGTCGCGATGAACTTCATGCCCCGCTTGCGAATGGCCTTTTCCAATTCGGCGGTGAAGTCCCGCTTGGGGGCTTTGTCCATACTGTCCCACTCGGTGTAGGCCGAATCCCACATGGCGAAGTTGTCGTGATGGATCACGACCGGCCCGGCGAACTTTGCCCCGGCTGCGGCAAACAGCGCCGCCCACGCTTCGGCATCGAACCTCTCGGCCTTGAACATGCCGACCATGTCTTTGTAGCCGACCTTGTGCTGGTCTCCAAAGCGTTTGCGGTGGTACTCAAAGGTCGGGCTATTGGGCACGTACATGTTGCGCCCGTACCACTGGACGCCGCCCGGCCCGTCTTCGGCACCGACGGTAACCGGCCCCCAGTGCGTGTAGATGCCAAACTTGCCGTCGCGGAACCACTCCGGGGCCTCGTGCTTCTGGAGCGATTCCCACATCGGTTGGTACGCTTCCTCGGCCTTCGCCCCAGAGCATGTCAGCAGCAACATCATGCAGCACGAGGCTATGCGGATCGTCAGCGTGTAAACCATATCGATTCTCCTTGTGTAGATTTTAGCTTACGTGCTCAATCTCCTTTGGTCGCCATAACGTAAATCAACGGAAACAATGACCTCTGACACAAAAAGTCAGTACGTTGAGCCGGTCTGTCACTTCAGCAAAGGCCCGTATGTGCCCTGCATCCGATGACGCAGGCCGATGGAGCGCCAGTGGCCGACCCAATCGAGAGTCTCGCGGTTGTTCAAATCGATCTCGGCCCAGAAGACGCCGCTCTTTCCCCCGCTGCTTGCAAGAATCTTGCCCATCGGATCAATCACAAGGCTGTTGCCGTCATAAACGGAGGGGACCATATAGACGCCATTATCGCGGGCGCGGACGCGAAACACAGTCTCGCCGTTGACGCAGCCATCGGCGTCCGGAAGCGTGTTGCCCCAGGTGGGGGCGAAGATGATCTCGGCGCCGCGGAGTGCGAAGATCGACTCGGGCTCGGTAAAGAACCAGTCGTAGCATATCTGAATCGCCACTTTGCCGAAATCCGTCTCGAAGACAGGGTATTCGTCGCCCGGACGAACGCCTTTCTTCCACTCCTCGCGGGGGAGATGGATCTTACGGTACTTGCCTTTAATCCGGCCCCGACGGTCTATCAATACACCCGTATTATAGACAATGTCACCGACCTGCTCGCTGAGGCTTGCGACTACCCATATACCGTTCCTCTTAGCTGCCCGGCCCAATTGCTTCGTGCTCGGCCCCGGTATCGGCTCAGCGCACTGCTTGAGAGAACAGCCGGTGCCGACCGCTTTAATCGTCTCGCCGAGGCAGACGATATCGAGTCCGAGCTTTCCGGCCGCGTCAATCTGCCCGCACCAAAGCTCCAGATTTTTCTGGGGCGTACTGTTGCGCGGCCGAAGATACACCGTCCCCACCTTGACCTTCCGCGGCAGCGGTTTGGCGGCAGGTCGCATGCTAACGTGCTTCCATACCACCGAACCTCCCCGCGGCCATTTCACTTCAAGTGACAACCGCGCCCCATCCGCACCGTCAGGTGCTACAAACACATCATCGAACCTTCCCAAATCGCCCTCAATAGTCGGACCTCTGGCGAGCATCCCGGCCGGATGGAGAAGCTTGCCGCCGCGCATCCAGCTAACACGCACCAGCACCGACTGGTAAGCAGCAGGGACGTTGCGAAATTCGCACAGCGTTTTTATCGCGTATGCCGTGCCGGCCTCGATCCCCTTGATTTCCTGAAGAACTCCCCCGACTGCATAAGGATCTGTCCCCGTTACCAAAAGTCCCTCGTCAACGCTTTGCACTCGGCAGCCGGCCTTGTCCCACACGGGCGTCCAGACAGACCAGCCTTCCGGCACCTTCGGCTTCTCGGAAGATTCGAACGTCGGATTCACAACAAGCTCGTTGGCCTTATCAGCCCCTCCAACCCCACCGCACACGAGACAAACGATACACAAAATGCAAGTCATTAACTGCCTGCCCATTTCATACTCCTTCACACAAACAGATCTATTTAGTGGTCTGTTTGGCTTCCCTGATTTCGACCTGCAACCTTGCTGGTTGCTATTGGCTTTTTGATTTTTTCTCTGCGTTCTCGGCGGTGAAACGTTCCGAGTTACAGTTCAGCTGCTCTCCAGGCGTTTGACTGTTGCCTTGGCTACGTTTTGTACGTATCTTTCAGGGTCTTTCAGCGCTGCCTTTATCTGTGGCAGTGCGGGTCGGGCCTTCTCGCCGATCATCTTCAGGGCGGTTATTGCATAAAGTCTGGCCTTGGCCGTCTTGTCCTTGAGCGCCTCGGTCAGAACGCCCAGCGCCTCTTTATCCTGACCCCAGTCGCAGAGGGCCTGGGCAGCGGCGACCCGAACGACCGTTGTGGAGTCTTTGAGCATTTTTTGAAGCGCCGGTGTAGCCGACCTCTCGTGCTTTGACGACTTACAGCTATTGTGCAAACCCACGACCGCCCAGTAGCGAACCGAGGCGCACTTGTCAGCCAAGGCTTCGGTATATTCTGGTATCGCCTTTTCGCCCTGGCCGTCGAGGGCTTTTATCTTCCGCACTCGTTCGAGCATGTCGGGGGCAACTTTCTTGCGCCAGTGCCCCTCATCGACTTGGGGCGTCTGCGGGCGCTTGGCGGGTGTCTTGTCACCGACCTTGAACGTCACTTCGCCGCTGTCCTTAAAGCCGATGCGACAGGCCTTGGCGCGCAATACCTGGCCGGCCCGCAGCCATACGCTCTTGGTGTAGAGTCTCCAGCCGGCTTTCTTGTCGCCACCTTCAATGCGATAAGCGATTGAAGCGCCGGGCGTCGGGCAGGCAATTGTCACGCGGTGTGCTTTGTCCGCTCCCCCGCCTACCGGCCAGTTGGCCGTCCAGAATACCGGTTCAACCGTTTTTTCGTATTGGCCGCCCGGTCGTTTGATTTCATCGAATTCGGATTCCGGCATCAGCCCGATATCGCCGGTCTCTTTGGCCCACTGGATGTGCGCTTCTCGCATCCGCTCGAGCACTTTCTTATACTTCCTCTGACCGGCCACGTTCTTGACCTCGTGCGGGTCCTTGGCGCAATCGTAAAGCTCCTCAACCGGCTTGGTCGGCTCGAAGTACTGCATCTGAGCGCCCTTCTTGAGCTTGCCCTCGGCGTTGAGCCGGCGCATCTCCTGCATCGCCGGCATCTGGTTCATATACTCGATGTCCTGGCCGCGAGTAACGTGCCACATATAGTTGCGAATATACTTGTACCGCTTGTCACGCACCGCCCGGATGAGATCGTAGGCCTCATCCATGCGGTCGCGCGCAGCGAAAATGTACTCGCGCGGCTTGGCCTTCTGCTTGCCCAAGAACGCCCGGCCCTGTATGTGCGGACGTACCTTCACCCCTGCAAGCGAAAGCATCGTCGGCGCAAAATCGATGAACGCGATCAAATCATCATTCACCGCCCCCGCTTTGAGCGCATCGGGATTGCCCGGCAGCGCGAGTTCTCGCCACTTCTTCGGCACCCGAATAATCAACGGAATCCTGATACCCGAATCGTAAATCCAGCGCTTGCCCCGCGGCAGCCCGCGTCCGTGGTCGCCCCAGAACCATACTATCGTATCGTCGGCCAAGCCGTCGTCGGCGAGCTGCTTGAGGATATCGCCCACCTGCTTGTCCATCAGCGTAATCACATCGTAATACTGCGCCCAGTCTTTCCGCACAATCGGCGTATCCGGATAGTAGGGCGGTAGCTTCGCCTTGGCGGGGTCGTGCTTTTCCTTCGGCCCCAGATTCGCTATCCGCCCCAGCATGCCTTTGCTCCTGTTACGAATCTGGCTTTCGTGCGAAGTCGTATAATTAAAGACCGCAAAAAACGACTGCCCCTCGGCCCGCTTGCGCCAGTGCGCGCTCCTGCCGTTCTCATCCCACGCCGTGAAGGGCGCGTTAAACTGATAATCGGTCTTGGAGTTGTTCGTGCA
>JAGMDR010000062.1 GCA_023128595.1 Planctomycetota bacterium
TAATAACCTGCCGCCCTGAGATACTCTGGAAAACACTTAACGTAGGCCGGCGGCACACCCTTACACCGCATCTGATGCGTCCCGATAGTCGTCGGGTACATCCCGGTAATAATGCCGGACCGCGTCGGAGCACAAACGCCCGAATGCGAATACACGTTGTCGTAACGAACACCCTCGGACGCGAGCTTGTCGATATTTGGACTCACCGAATACTTATCGCCGTAACAGCCCAAATCGGGACTTATATCCTCGCAACTGACCCACAAAATATTCGGCCTCTGGGCCTTCGACTTTCCGGCAGCGCCAAAGCAAATCTCCGGCAGCATCATCACCCCCATCGACCCAGAAGTAACCTGCAAAAACCGCCGCCTATTCATACCATTCTCAAAACCAGCCATATTCACTACCTCCATATCTCCCGGATCCAGTATAACTTTCCAACTATGTCTAACATAAAGACTTACACAGAACGAAAAGGGCCTCACAAAGAAGACCTCTAATAAACGCTCAATAATAACCAATCGCTAATCAAAAGGGAAGGTCCTTTGACCATCCGGCTTCTTTTCAGCAATCTTCCGCCACAACTCGGCCGCAAGCTTGTGACGGCCACACAGAATAAGAATATACAGCGGATGCTTCTTGTGGGATATTCGCTCATACTCAAAATAGCTATACCCCGAGTGTGCTTTGAGTTGGCTAACGTAGAGATTGCGTAATCTTTCCGCCCGATACTCCGCTGGGGTCTTGTCCAATAGAGAACGCCAATCAGCCCCAGGCCCCAAGCATCTATCAAGATTTGAGTTAGGATTATCGAGATAGTTGTGCTCCCAATTTCTCAGAGCATCCAGGTGGTCTGGGAAGAAAATGATGAGATCTGTGCGAACTGCAGACAAGCTTCTCAGGGTCTCATAGGCAAGGTGTAGCCCGTAAGGATCAAGGAATGCCAGAGACAGGCTGTTCTGGCCTATATCCGAGACGATTTCGTGGATCCCTATATTGGCGTCTCCGTGAAGAACCTGTGGATTGGGGTGCTTCTCTTGAATGCGCGATTTCAAAGCATCGAACTTGCGCTTGCTTTTCTCACATAGATGCAACCTATTGAAGGGGAAGCGAGCCTGTGCAGCTATCATAGGGGAGCCCCAGTTGAGCTCCTTGGAATCTCTAAGTTTCTCAATGCCGGCACCGGCAAAGAGATCTATGTAGTGTAACTCGCCCCACTTGTCTTTCATAGCTGTGGTAAAGGCGTCAATGTATCTGGTGAGAAAGTAGTGTTTGGCCTTAGAGTGCTGACCAACGGTGGGAATATAGAGACCATCGTCTTTAGGTGGCGGTAACTGAAACACAGTAGGTCTCCCTCAAATCTCGTGACAGTGGCATATCGTTCCAGGTTCTGCCTTCGAGGGTTCGGCCGGTTTTCTTTCTGTTTGTTCCGCCCCATTGTTTGAAGAAGAAAGGCACGTTTTTAGCGAGGCACTGGTCGCGTATGTCGGTGGCCCAGCCGGGGTGCATCGGCCTTGCACCGGGGCCGGATTCGCCGCCGACGATTACCCAATCGACGGCGTCGAGGTCGATTTGAGGGATCGGGCCCAGGAGCGGCTCGAAAGAGACGAATTTTATCGCGGCTTCGGTTCGCCGCAGGTGGTCCATACGGGAGATGCAGTCGGCGGTTTCGACGGTAACGCCCATCCAGACGTTTTGGGGCCATGGAAGCCGGCCGCTTAGTTCGAGCAGACGGCGGGACCGCTTTGTCAGGACCTGAAATCTGTGGTGCGACGCCCTGCAAATAACGTCGAAGACCTTCCGTATGAATTCGAAGGGGACATCTTTGTGAAACAGATCGCTCATAGAATTAACGAAAATAGTGCGCGGCTGCCTCCAGCGCAAGGGGACATCGAGGACGTGCGGATGAACCGTGACCTTGAAACCATTGCGGTAGTTGGGCTGGCCCATGGCTTTTAGGCGTTTCGCGAGACGCTCGGCATAACAGTTGCGACAGCCGAGGCTGATCTTCGTGCACCCGGTAACCGGGTTCCAGGTCGATTCGGTCCATTCGATTTTAGTTGCCTGCGCCATTAGCTCTCCATACAACACGATTCAAGGGCTAATGATAACAGCTTGGAGAGAGAAAGACAATCGATTTATGAACCCGAAGCATCTGGTTCGGGTGGTTCGAATTTGTAGCCGATCTCTCTGATGGTGTGGATGAAGGTTGGCCTGTGGGGGTCGGGCTCGATTTTGCCTCGCAGCGTGGTGACAAACCGGTCGATGCTGCGCTGGCCGATGAAGCAGTCGTAACCCCAGACCACGTTTAGTATCTCATCACGGGTAAGCGCCCGCCCCGACTTTTTGACAAACAGCTCCAGCAGCTTGAACTCCTTAGGCGAGAGCTTGATCTGCTGGCCGTTGCGCGTCAGTTTCCTTGCGGGAATATCCAGACTGCAATCGCCGAATTCATAGACATCCTGCTCGGATTGCCTGCGCCGTCTAAGAAACGCCGCCGCACGGGCAAGAAGCTCCTTTATACTGAAAGGTTTGGTAACATAGTCATCCGCCCCCAGGTTCAGCCCTAAAACCACATCCGATTCCTCCCCCTTGGCGGTCAGCATTATTATCGGCATATCCAGACCTTCGCCGCGGATCAGCCGGCAAACTTCGTACCCGTTGATCTTCGGCAGCATGATATCGAGAATTATCAAATCAGGCTTTCCGTCAAGAGCGGCATTCAATCCCTCTTCGCCGTCGACCGCAGTAAGGACGCCGTAGCCGGCAAACTCGAAGTTGTCCTTCAAGCCTCGCAGCATCGTCGAATCATCCTCAATTATTAAGATTGTATCCATCTGGCCTTATCTCAACTGATACCCGGCAGCTTTACGGTAAAGGTGCTTCCTTCGCCAGGATTGCTCTCGACTGAAATCTCACCCTTGTGTGCATCGACGATAAACTTCGCAATACTCAGCCCTAATCCGCAGCCCTCCGCACGCCGTGACAAGCTGCGATCAACCTGGTAGAACCTCTTGAATATCTTTTTGGTCACTCTGCGGGACATACCTATCCCGTTATCGCAAACGCTGAAAACAATCGAGCCGTCCTCAGCAAAGACCTTCAGGGCAATTTCCTTGTCATCATTGGAATACTTGTACGCATTATCCAGCAAGTTTGCGAGCACCGTCACCATAGCGTCCTTATCGGCGTACACATTTGGCAACTCGTCGTTGATGGCCACTGTGAACTCGCATCGCCCCTTGCTGAACTTGGTCCTTACCGTATCGGCTGCAGCACGGGCGATTTGGGCCGGGTCGGTCGAGGCCATCTCGAAGGCTTGCTTGTTCCGCTCCATTCGTGAGAACGTCAGGAAGTTGTCAATCAATCCACTGAGCCGTTTGTTCTCCTTGCAGATCAGCTCCAGGTATTCGGTTGCCTGCTCCCGGTCATTGTAGTTGCCTTCAAGCAGCGTATCGGCCAGAACTCGCATCGAGGACAACGGAGTCTTGAGCTCGTGCGAGACCGTTGCGATAAAATCGTTCTTGAGCCTGTTAAGCTTCATCTGCCTGCCCACCGCCTGCCCCGCAAATCCACCGGCCGCCAGAATCAAAACAATAACAAGCACCCCCGCCCAGGTGTAAACCGCAATCTGTTTGTTTGCCTCTCTTTCGAAGACGCCGCTGTCCCTGAAAAAAAGCTCCACCTCCCACCCCGGCAAACTCTTGCCAAGCGCAAGCGTCAAAAACGCCTTGGAACTCGGCCGTTCACTACCGCTAACATATACTCCCTTGTCGTCCGTCACGCGATACAAAACGCCGGAACCTGCAAATCTCTTCTCGAAATTGCCAAAATCCCTTCTAACTGTCGAGCCTGACCAGAGCAGCAAAAAGCCCTTGTCCGCCGCTTGATGGTATGACCCGTACATATTGTTGGATACGTCCAGCCGACGCACACTATCGTTCGTCCTTGCTTCGAATGACGCATCTTCACTGTAGCGCTGCGCCGCCTCCGCCGAGAGTCTTTCTGCCGCCAACAGCTTCTTTGTCTTGGCGATCTTCGTTAAATATGCAGGTGCATTCGGATCCGGCCTTTCTTCGAAGAATCGGATGGTCCTCTCCTGAACAAACATCCGTGTCCCTGAGTCCATAGGCAGGAAGTAGCGCGAAGTCGTGCCCGGTGTGTAACTGTTTGCCGTGCGCAGCAGACCAGAAAAAGGGAAGGCGCCCAGCCCCCTGTCTCGATTTATCTCTGCAGACATGACTCGCGCTTTCGCCGCCAAAGAGACCGACGCCGCAGACAGCCCCGGCTTTATTTCACTATAGCCCGCGGCCTCGCAGAATGTCGTTGCCATTGCGATCCCGCGTTTCATACAACATCGTGCAGCGCCGATTTGCACTTTTCGCCTGAGATAGTCATCCTCGATTGACTTCTCCAAACCCATATAGATATGCGACGCCTCCTTGAAATCCTTTTCCACAAATTCAAGCTTCCAGGCCCGCTCGAAATCTTCGGGCAATTCCGGTTCGACGAACCGGTCCGAGTCAATAATCGGATATGCGACCCCACCCGATTCGTCATAGACAACGGCCCCCTCGGCGCTCGGCTCATTCAATACGAAAGACGCGAAATGTTCGATAGCGTTGGCATCGCCGACCCCTTCGCGGGCCCTCGCTCTCTCTTCCCAGACCTTGTCGATGGATTTCCCCAGCCCTCCGACGCGCTGACTATATTCGTCAATCAGGATCTGCCGCGCCGCCATCCGCACGTTCTCTACCGCCTCGGTCATAAACCAAAGCAGACAAACGGTGGGTAGTACTACCGCTATCGCCAGCAGCAGTATTACCCACCGCAACTGACCTGAGCCGGTGTCGATTCTCGTTGTATTCTTGGTGCCGAACATTTGTCAGCCCTTGTCAGGTTGTTCTTGCGCAGGAGTCATCTCCGGCCGCGGCTTGGCAGCCTCTTTCTCGACGGCGTCTTCGAGTCCCGGTCCCATTTGATTGATTGCCGACAGCAGGCTCTTGGCACGGTCCATCTGCTTGTTGGCCAGGGCTTCGCGAAGCATCTCCAGTGTCCCGATGCCGCTGGTGACGCCCGCCTCGGCCGAGGTCCCCTTTAGAGACTGAGCGAGCTTCTTGCTGTCGGCGATGAGCTTGTCCAAAAGCAGTACCGCGGTATCGGTATCGTTGTTCTCAATCGCGTTGAAGACGCCCCCCATAAGCCCCTTCAATGCAGGCAGCAGATCAGCGGCGGCGCCCGGAGAAGCATCCATTGCATTGCTTTCCGCATCCTCAAGGCCGACGTGTGTCTTCAGCTTCTTGTAGCGCAGCTCGAACCTTTGGGCCTTCTCGTCGGCAGAGAGAATCTGCAGCAGGCCCATAGCACCTTCGCGCGTCGCAAAAGCAAAGACGGCCCGGTCGCCCTGGTCGTTCCACGGCACGATTTTGGTTTCAGTGGCGGCGATCTTTCTTTCGCTCAGGCGGGCGGTCAGCTCAGCGGGAGTAAGGCGGTCCCAAGCCTGAGCCGGCATAACTTCAACAACCATGCCGAAAGCTATCAAACCTGCCTCTTTGCCGGCGAACTCCCCAACCGCATCGACGCCCTCGCCGGCCAGATAGCTCATCACATCGTCATTACCTCTGCTGCGCATAGTGGCAGGAATTCCTGCGGTTGTGCCCGTGTCCAGATCGATTGTGCAATGCTTGCCCATGGTTTTTGGATGGTCAATGTCATAGACAGTTGCCGTTTGCGGTGAGTCAAAGATGGGAACGGTTGGGGCCACGGCACCGCCGTCGGCCGATTCTTTCCAGTATTCGAGCTGACATCCGCCACGATGGCCCTGTTCTATAGAAGTAATCTTCAATTCGTATTTCTCGCCGGTGCCCATCGTAACCCGATATTGGCACGGCAGCGATGCGATAGCATAATAAGCGGCAATCCCTCTGGACACACGTTCGGGCTCGGTTGGGACAAGTTTGCCCGATCTTCGCCGTTGCAGACGGGTGCCCCGAATTCCGACAATATATGGTTCGCCATAAGCTCTGTCGAAATATAAGTGTCCCATTCCCTTCGAATTTTTCAAATCGATCATATCTCCGCCCGGCTCGGAATTAATGAGATCGCCGCTCGGAAGGTCCAGAAGATCGAAAGTTGTCGTGTCACACTCCGGCAGGATCTTCCTCGTCAGCTTCTTGGCAAGTTGGGCTACGGGAACACTAGGAATCACCATCTTGTAGCGAATCTTAAAATGTCGTGGCGCTTTTCCAGCCTGCATTTTCGTTATCTGGAGAATACCCATTCCTCCTTCTCCGGTCTTGAAAACGAAAGTTTTTGGTAATTGCCCATCAGCACTTAATGCTATTGGTGTACCGGGCTTACCCATAAATAACTGTTCAATTACATCTCCAGGTGACATGTTCCATTGTTCATTATGTACGGGCATTGCTATCATATCAATGCCCATAAGACTCTTTTTGCTGGTTTCTCCGAAAAGGTCCACTCCACTTTTCATTACAAAGTCTTCAAGTGACTTTCCCTGTCCAATATCCGATGTCTCAGTCCATTCTTTTGCATCTGAAGCAGAAAAAGACTTTCCTATATCCAAATCAAACATGAAATCTTCACCCACCCCATCATCATTTATAACTTTTTCAATGATAGGCCCGAAAACTCCCGCTGTTGCGGGTTCGAGCTTTGCGAGCTGCTGCTGCGCCTTGGCGACGAGGGGCTTTTGGCCGGGGAATTTCCCGATGAGCTGCTGGAATTCCTGCGCGGCCTGTGTCTTATCGCCTTTTTTCAGACGGCATATACCGATTCGATACATTGCCCGTGCAGCGCTTTGCTGCGTCTGCTCGGCCTGGGCGATGATCTTTTCGTATATTTTGATTGCGGCATCGAGGTCGCCTTCGATCTGCTCGGCGTAGAGGCCTTCCTGCAGCAAAACACTTGCAGGTTTGGCCTGAGCAGCCGACGCAAGCAAGCCAACGGCCAACAACAAAAAGATGATTGTAATGCTTTTGAACCTTTCCATAATCGTGCTCCTTTCAAATAGATTAACAGAATTCCTTTACTCTTGACACTCATAATTTTCCCACACGAACGTTACCGTTTTGTTACCGCTGCGCCCTTTTTTCGTGATTTTTTCAATATTTTGTCATTGCGAGCACCTCACCTGATTCTCAGGATGCATATA
>JAGMDR010000063.1 GCA_023128595.1 Planctomycetota bacterium
GCGCAGCGACTGCGGCAATCTCAATCGTTCGCAAGCCGGAGTCTGTCACGCCATTTTTAGCTTTGACGCCAATCCCTTTTTGCAGTAAGCTGTCCCCCGTCAGTCGGACCTAAGTCCGACAATTGACCGGGCAAAAAGACAGAACTTAAAAGGAGAATCTGCAATGAAAAGACGTCAATTCCTGACCGCGGCCGGCCTCGCAGGCCTGGCGGGGCTCGGCTCGGCGGCCGCAGCAGAAGGCAAACGTGAGTATTTCGAGCTCAGACGCTACCGAACGCACGTCGGCTCGAAGAAAAACCTGGTCGGTAATTTCCTCCGCGAGGTGGGGATACCCGCAATGAACAGGATAGGAATCGGGCCGGTCGGTGTCTTCAACGCCAAGTACGGGCCAAGCGACCCGACACTTTACGTCATGCTTGTACACAAGTCACTCGAGTCGGTAGTGAACGCCTCGTCGAAACTGCTTGCCGACGATAAGTTCCGCAGCTCCGACTTCGTCAACGCCTCCTTGTCCGATCCCGGATACGTCCGCGTCGAAAGCTCACTGATGGTCGCCTTCAAAGATATGCCCAGGCTCGAAGCCCCGCAGAAAAAGCCCCGCATCTTCGAGCTCCGCATCTACGAGAGCCACAGCATCAAGGCCGCGAAGAAGAAGATAGAGATGTTCAACGAAGGCGGCGAGATAGCGATCTTCAAGAAAACCGGCCTGACGCCCGTATTCTTCGGCGAGACCATAATCGGACCGATGATGCCTAACCTGACCTATATGCTGACCTTCGATGATCTGGCCGACCGCGACAAAAAATGGAGCGTCTTCGCCGGTAGTCCGGAGTGGAAGAAGCTCCGGTCGAATCCCGCTTACAAGGATACCGTTTCCAACATCACGGACATAATCCTTCGGCCGACGCCCTATTCGCAGATATAACTGCTGCTGCAGGGTTGTTCTGGACAGAAAATCTACTTTGGCTCGATAGGCTTGCCGAGGATTTCGAGGGTGCCTTTGATGAACGGCAGCGGCCTGGTTATTATCTGTGGGTCGTAGAAATCACCACTAATCTCTATTTTCACCATGGCCTGCCCAAGCCCTTCGGCCAGCGATTCCAGAACAGATGGATCAGCCGTCGCAAGCCGCCGACCCCGCGCGATCAGGTCCAAATCGACATTTCGCGTCCCCAGGTCCATCGAACCTGAACCGTAAAAGGCAATGGATTGACCGGACAAATCCAGCTTTCTCACAAAGAGGTCGTTGCGCCTGATGTAGGAATCAACGAACATCCGGTCAAAGGCAAACTCCGTCGGCTCGGAGAATCTGAGGACCGCCAGCAGCTTGGTCAGCGGCGACGGTCTGCCGATTTGCATATCGATGATTGAGATCTTGCACGTGCCGATACGAGAGGAGCTCTCGCCAACGCGGGCACTGATGTTCAGCGAGCCTTCCATCTTTCCGGTGGTGCGGTCCTGGTCGGGGCTTGCCTTGAGCTTTGTGTCCGAGAGGAATTTCTTCAGGTCCACGTTTTCAAACCCCGTCTGCAGCACATACGCCAGCGGCCCGTCGGCAGCCTGCTCGAATTCCACCTTACCTGTCAATTTGCCGTCATAACAATCGGCGCTGAGGTTCTCGTTCGTCCATTTATGCAGATCGCTGTCGAAATCAATGTCCGCCGTTACGTTGGTGAAAAATTTGCCTAAGATTTTGAATCTCCCGCCGTCGAGAAAAACATGGCAACTCTCAAAGCCATGACCGGTTTTGTACAGGCCCGTTATGCCCAGTTCTGCGCTCGATTCTATGGTGGCGCCGGATATTTGCGCAGAACAATTTTCGAGCCTGATCAAACCTCTAATATCGATGTTCTTTTCGCCGTCATCCGCACGAGTAATCCTTAGCTTATCGAGGTCAAGGTCCGCGTCGAATTTGGTTTTCGCGCCGAATATTTGTGCAGAACAGTCCTTAAGTTTTAGAACTCCGTTGACATCGACAACCTTGTCTCCGGCATCGTCAAGAGTAACTCTTAGCTGATCGAGGTCGAGGTCGAATCGGCTGTGAGGACCCAGCCTGTCGCAGAACGAGCGAATCGCAGCCGGCAGCGCGGCGCCGAAACGTCTCTCGAAGTAAATGTCGTTGGCATCAAGCTCAAGTACCGCACCGCTAAAGGCGCCCTCGGCCAGCGTCACGCGGCCGTTCAGCTTTATGTACGCCTTATTTGACCTTACCCAGACAGCATCACCCGGAACAGCACTGACATCCTCGAATTTGATCGTCTCCGGGGTTATCGTTAATGTGCCCGTGATGTCCTTCAGAGGATATGAGAACTGCAGAAGATCCACACTGTTGCCTAAACAGTTGACCGTTATCTTGTAATCCGGATAATCGTTCGCGTCGAGCTTGCTCAGATCAGCGATGAGGTCTATTTTGCCCTGCGGACGAAATTCCATAACGATTTTTCTTGCCGATTCCGGCAGAAGGTCAAACAAGTCGTCGTTTAGCGTGGTTTCTTTGAAATTCAGCGAGAGGTCGTACCGGGCCGGTTGGTCATTTTGTCCGGGCCAGATTTGACCTGTCAGAGAAACGGGGCTGCCGCCATAGCGGCCGGAGAAATTCTTGATGCTTATCAGGTCCGAGGCAAAGACAGCACCGGCGGTGATCTCAGTAACAGGCAGCAATAGTTGCTCGGACTTCAATGAGGCCTCTTTGAAAGACAGATCGGCCGTGAAAGTTGCAGGAACAGAAGTCTGGTCGGGCTTCGAGACCCTTATCTTGCCATCGGCCAGTCCGGTAGGACCAAATTCGCTGTACAAATCCTTTTCCTCCTTCGGCAAAGCAGCCTCCAGCACCGGATCAAGCGGAATATTATTGACCTTGATCGAAATATCGTATGCCGTCCGGTCGGTGCCCCGGCCCATTACTTCACCGTCCAGGGCTATCCTGCGACCATCGACTTGGGAAACTATGTCCGAAATCACCACCCGCTCAGGCTCGAAGGAAAGCTTGCCCGTCAGATTCTTCAACGGATAAGGAAAGTTGCGATATGCTGCCTCTACCCCCTGAAGCTCGACCACAAGATGTTTTGCTCTCTCATCGGGCGAGCTTCGAGTGAATCGGTAGTCTATCACCGCCCGCCCGCTCGGCGAAAAAGCCGACCAGAATCCCTTTTGCTTCTCGCTCAGAGCATGATACAGATCGCCATCCAGGACCATATTATCACTGGTGATTCGGATGTCGTACTTCCAATCCGGCGCAAAGCCGCGAGTCCACCCGTTGAAAAGAAGCTCCACGTCACCGTGTCTGCCCGACAGGTTGTCCAGCGTCACTCCGTCCTTCGTGAAATCTATCCTGCCTTTCAAACGCTCGATGCGATAGGGGAACTTATTGTACGAGATCGCAACATCGTTGCAGCCGACATTGCCCGTCAGCGTGCTCTCGCCCGGACGCTTGAGATTTCCCGACGCTTCAAGCTTGAGATCGACCAGCCCGGAGGGACTGTATCGATTGAAAAACCTTCGCAGGGCCCCAAAGGGGGCGGACCTCTCGATAAAGTTTGGGCCCATCAGTGCAAATTTGTCAAGAGGGGGACTGCGTTTTGAGTGAAGGTTCTTCATCCGCAGATCCAGCGAGAAGGCGTCGTTCGAATCATACTTAAACTCGGCCGCTATCACGTCTATCGTCCAGGCCATCTCAAGTGCGGGAACGTCAGCAGATGAGATCCCACCGGCAATCGTAACCGAACCCGGCTTCCAGAGACCCTTTAGCCGGCTTTTGCCCAAACCGCTCGACAGCGTCGCTGTCGTAAAATCGAAGCTGTAACCGCCCTGCCCTTGTTGATCAAACCCGAATTTGGCGCTAAGAGGCACCGAGGCGGCAACCTTCACCTCTCCGTTCGAGACCTTCGTGTATTGCAGCCTGCCCCTTTCCAGCCGGACAAGAGGCATCTTTCCGGATGTGTCTTTCGGGGCCTTGATCTTCAACGCCGACAGGTTCCACCGCCCGGTGTCCAAATCGTACTGGGCATTGAAGGTAAAATCATTGACGTCTATCTCTTTCAGATGCGGCCGCAGCAGCAACAGGCTGCCCACGCTGAATCGTGCATGCACCTTCTCGGCATTCAGGATGACCTGCCCGGGACCCGCCTTTTTGTAGGGGCTGATTACAAGCTTCTCGATAAACACCGACCCGTTGGAGCGGAAATCAACCGACCCCGTCTCTATCCTTGTGTTGGTCAGCTCGGCTATCTGGCCTATCGCGATGTGGCACAGAGCCCGCCCCAACAACATAAACCCAAACCATAACACAACAGCCAAAATCGAAACCGCAACAAGCCAGCGGAGTATTCTCCTGACAATCCTCGCTGAGACGGATTTGTTCGGTTTTGCAGGCATCTCATTAAGCCGAAAAGTAAAAGCCACGACCTCACAACCATACGTAAGAACCTCGGACCTTCAATCCTGACCCTGTGGTTCTGCGCTCCCGGTTCTACGTCTTACACTTCTGTATCGCTTTATCCGCAATGTCCCGGCGGCAATACGCGCCGTCGAACTTTATTCTCTCCACCGCCTTGTAAGCCGCAGCCTTTGCATCGGCGATCCCGTCCCCCAAAGCGGTCACACCCACCACCCTGCCGCCGTTGGTCACAACATCGCCATTCTCACTCTTCGTGCCGGCGTGGAACACAATGACGTCTTCGATCTCCTCGGCCTCTTCCAGCCCCGTTATCTTCTTGCCCTTGGCATAATCGCCCGGATAACCGCCCGAAGCCATCACCACGCAAACCGCCGGCCGAGGGTCCCATTCGAGAGTAACATCCTCCAGCGTCCCGTCGCAGACCGCAAGGCAGACCTCCAGCAAGTCGCTCTTGAGCCGTATAAGAATCGGCTGCGTCTCGGGGTCCCCGAAGCGAACGTTAAACTCCAACACTCGCGGCCCGCCCGCAGTAACCATAATACCCGCATAGAGGATGCCCTTGTAAGGCACGCCGCTGCGATTCATACCATCGACCACCGGCACAAGGATCTCACGGGTAATCTGATTCATCAATTCCTCGGTCACAACCGGTGCGGGGCTGTAAGCGCCCATCCCGCCGGTGTTGGGCCCGGTGTCACCGTCACCAATCGGTTTGTGGTCCTGCGAGGACTCCATGATGTAGATGTTTCGCCCGTCCACAAAAGCCAGTATCGAGGCCTCTTCGCCCAGAAGCTTATCCTCGACGATGATTCTGTCCCCCGCCTCGCCGAAGATATTATCGCACATAATCTTCTCAGCCGCTAAGATGCCGTCTGCAGGGTCATCGCACACAAAAACGCCTTTGCCCTTCGCAAGCCCGGCGGCCTTTACCACCACCGGCTCGTCCCGGCTGGCGATATATGCCTTGGCGTCGCTGAACCTGTCGAAAACTCTCCCCTCGGCAGTCGATATCGAGCTGGACCGCATAAGCTGCTTTGCAAAGGCCTTGTCCGCTTCTAACTTCGCCGCTTCGGCGCTGGGTCCGAAGGCCTTTATCCCCCCAGCCTCGAAGGCATCGACCACGCCCGCCGCAAGCGGGTCCTCCGGGCCGACCACCACCAGGCCGACATCCTTCTCCTGTGCGAATTCCAGAAGCTGCTCCGTCTCGCCGCCGCCGATCGGGATATTCTCGCCGCATTGCCCCGTACCCGGATTGCCCGGCGCAATATACAGCTTCTCTAACTCCTTCGACTGAGCCAACTTCCAAGCCAAAGCATGCTCACGCCCGCCACTACCGATCAATAGTACGTTCATTTTGTCCCACCTCGGAATGACTTTTGGTGTAACGATTCCAGACTATATTCTATTCATCTTTTGATTTGGCCGATTTAGCTACCTCGACTATGGCATCAAGTTTCTCAACAATTTCTTTGTCAATCCTCCCTTTTGGGACGAGGCCGGCAAGGACATGATAGTTGGTCTTTCGCATAAGGTTTGTCCGGGCCAACTTCTCGTAATAATTCTCGAATAGTGGATCAAGAAAATCATCGGTTACCTTAATATCAGGCGACCATGGTTCTGGTTTCCGCATTTTTCTCGCTGCAGCGACGAGTTCGTCAATTGATTCCTTCATAGTCCCTACTCGTTGTGACGCAAACAGTTCACCGCCCTCCTCTTTACGAGCGTATTGAAGAAGCACTTCCTCCATACAAAGATAGTTTTCCAGCTCTCTTCGCTGCCACATCATTTGCGACAAACCCGGTTTCTCCTCTTCGAGTGTTGCCGTGTCATCGAGCCTATCAAAGATCGCTATTCCAACAAGCTGCCGGTAGGCCTCACGCAATCCGAAGAAATGATCGTAGGCCTTCTTAGGCTGGTTGAAAACGTAGTGCCAGAAGGGCTGCTCAAGCAGCTCTTCAGCTTCGTGTTGAAGTGTTTTGGCGAATCTCCGCAGGATTTCAAGATCAGTTGAGCCCTCAAGATAGAGGACCCATCCTTTCTGCTCGGCAAGATAGTATTGGTCGAATCCTATTTCCTTCAGTGCTTTGAGTACCTGGCTGCCCCTGTCGTTAATACGGTGCGGCTTGCCGACGAACGCAATCACGATGTCTTTGTCCGCCGCCTCGTTGAGGACAACCTCGGAATGACTCGCTGCAATAATCTGGGAGCCCCGCTCTTCGGCCACTTCGCTCAACAATTGGTATGTTTGGCGTTGTCGAAAAACTTCTAAATGTGCGTCAGGTTCATCCAACAGCAACACGGTATTCGGATTGGCGTACAAATGAGCCAAGAGAAGCAGTGTCTGCTGAAGGCCACGCCCGGAGCACGATAAATCGAGCCTGACTTTGGTTGGCTCCTCGTATTCCATAGTAATCTCACCGCGCTCGCGAGTGAACTGTGGCGCCTTGAGTGCGACTCCGAACAAGTCTTTTATCCTGATGCACAGTTCCTTCCATTCTTCTTGCTCCTGCTGCTCATAGATCTGGTAACACAGATTCCGCAGCACCTGGGCCGTTTGTCCCTCTCCCAGCAGGACATTGACTCGCCCCGGCTCTAATTTAGGTTCCTCGGCGGCGAGTCCCGACATAGGTGGTAAATACGCTATGCGGACTTTGTCGGTGATTTCCGGGACATCTGTAAACTCTGCACTTTTTACCGGCTTATCCTCAAAGCCGGCCTTCCGAACAGGTCGGCACGTAAGCGATTCCTCATTGCTGTAGTCAAACTCGAAACCACAGCCCCATTCGAGATCATCAGTGATACCTTCAACAATGACGTCGATGCGAATATTCTTCGTCTTAGGTTTGCTTGAGGAATTATCGACTTCGCGGACATGCAAATCGTTCCACAGAAGTTTTGCCTTCGGTACAGGAATTGAGATAAGGTCTTTTCTGTTTATTGCAACCCCTGGCCGTTTTGCAGGAGATGCCTTCGTGCCGCGCTTTGAAGTCCACTGCCGCAGACCAATATCCCACAGTGCAAGCGCTTGCAAAGCTGCTGTCTTGCCCGAGTTGTTCGGCCCGATCAAAACAACCGAATTGCCGAGTTCCATCTCAACATCCTTGAGTCTTTTGAAATTCCTAATTCGGATACGAGTTAACATGGCAATCGTTCCCTGTAATTCTCTCAGGCCGATCTAAATCACTTGCCCGGTCCTATACGTTAGAGCCGGGTCGCACGAGCAGCGCGCGTAAAACAATGACCTACCCCAAAGCCCGATTTCTTTCAGGCTAAATACTACTGAACGACGGCTCTTCACGAAAGGGTAGTTTACCAGAGGCCGAGGGTTTGCTCAAGCCGATAATTGATTATTCTAAAACCGGGGGTGTATGTTAATCGCAGTCGGGGTGCGTGCAAGTCATCCATTTGCCGGCGTACAACACAAAGTCCGCGAAGTTGACATAGCAATCGCGGTTCAAGTCCCCCCCCGCGGTCGAACCCGGCTGGAATTTTCTTGCATCCGGGCCTTGCAAAACTGCCTATTTTATGGTTATAATCACTAAACATCAACCGCGCAAGAAAGGGCAAACATTATGGGTAAGCGGCTTGGCGTAGTCTTCTCGGTGGTGGTGCTGGTCCTTTGTGTCGTCTCGCCGGCGGTTGAGTCGAAGACGCAATTGCCTCAGAACTTAGCGGCAAAGGCGCGGATATCGGCTAACTCGCAGTACAGCAAGGATTATGAAGCGAAATTCGTCGCCGACGGGCATATCCCCAAGGCCGACGCCAAGAACGACCCCCGCCGAGCATGGTGCGTACAGGGCAACACCCACCGCAACGGCGCCGAACTCACATTCGAATGGGACAAGCCTGTCTCGGTTGCGGAAATCATTTACTACGGCCGGACGGCCTGGTTCCTAAATGAGTGCTGGAAAGACTACGAGATATACGCAGACGGCGATGCCACGCCATTGACGAAGGGCCGGCTCGAAATGAGGCACGG
>JAGMDR010000064.1 GCA_023128595.1 Planctomycetota bacterium
CCACAGCGAATCTCCCTGCCAAAGACCGGAACGGTTCGCAGATTATTGCTGAAATTTACCAGTTCTTACGGCGGATTAAATCCGGGAGCATCAGAAATACAGATATTCGCCACAAAACTCGCCGCTGACCATTGGAAAGAAATAGATCAGGCTATTCTCCTGCAGAGCGACCCGTATTACCTGAAAGATAAGGAAATGCTGCAAAAGCCGCAATCTCGCCGGCTTGCAGAAGACCTCCGCGCCGGCGAGCTCGGATTCCGCTCCCTCGTCGTCGTTCATCGTCACGCCACTGAGCCCACCCACGTATATACGTACCACAATGAGGGCTTTAAGCCCGGCGGCGGATTATACGTCTTTACGCCGGACCACAACGCAGGCCAATTGCGGCAGCTCGTCGCCTCGCCGCAGGGGCAAATCCTCGACTGCGATGTCTCACACGATGCAAGCGAGATTCTATTTAGCTGGCGAAAAACCAAAGACGAATTCTACCAGTTATATCGCATTAAAGTTGACGGAACAGCCCTAAGGCAAATCTCCGACCACGCCAGTTACAACTTCAACGCCTGCTGGCTCCCGGACGGCACAATCGTATTCCTGTCCACCCGCAAGCCCGCATTCGCCTACTGCTGGACGTCCCCGGTGGGTGTGCTCTATCGTATGGACCGTGACGGCAAGAACGTGCGCCGGCTCTCGGCCAACTATCTCAACGATTTCACGCCCAGCGTAATGAACGACGGCCAGATCATCTACGGCCGATGGGAGTACGTGGACCGGCCCGCAATCCCGATTCAAAGCCTCTGGACAATCAACCCAGACGGCACCAACCTCGCCGTCTATTACGGCAACCGCGTACTGAGCCCCGCAACCTTCATCGAGCCGCAGGCAATCCCAAACGATACCCGAATCCTCTGCACGATGACCGCGCACAACGGCCCCTGCCGGGGCGCCGTCGGAATCATCCATCCGGCTTTGGGCGTGAACGCCCAGCAGGCAATCCGCAACCTCACGCCCGAAGTCGATATCGGCCTCGTAAATCGCGGAGCCGGCAACCACGTCCGCGGCCCATACGAGAGCCCCTATCCGCTTGACCAGGAGTATTTCCTCGTATCGCGCGGCGGCACTATCCTGCTGCGCGACTATGACGGCACCACACAGGTAGTCGTCCTTCGCAAAAAGGACGGTATGGGCTTTTACAACCCACGCCCGATTCGCAACAGGCCAAAGCCGCCCGTCCGCCCCTCCGTCCTGCCCGAAAAAACCGACAACTGGGCCACCGTCATAATGCAGGATGTCTATAACGGACTCGAACCCCACGTCAAGCGAGGCGAGATCAAACAGATTTGCATCGTGCAGGAAATTGAAAAGACCAAAATGGCCGAGACACGCTATCGGGCCTTCGGCTTTCAGTTCCCCGTCGTCTCGTGCGGCGCGACGTACGCACCCAAGAAGGTTTGGGGCTATGTGCCCGTGGCCGAGGACGGCTCGGCCGCCTTCAAAGCCCCGGCAGGCTTGCCGCTATACTTTATGGCAATTGACGCCCGGGGCCGCGCCCTCCAGAGGATGCGAAGCTTCACCAATTTTATGCCGGGTCAGGTGCACGGCTGCGTCGGCTGCCACGAGCCGCGCAATCACAGCCCACGCCTGCGGACCCGCCCCGCAGCTTTTAACCGAACCAGTACCCCGCCGCAGCCTCCAACGCCTCCCGAATGGGGATTGCGCGGATTCAGCTACGCCCATATTGTCCAGCCCGTGCTCGATCGCTACTGTCTGAGCTGCCACAGCGGCCCAACACCACCCAAAGCAGTTGACCTGGCCGGAGACAAAACCGACTTCTTCAACGTCTCCTACGAAACCCTCGCACGCCAGGGACCGCCCGGACAGAATCTCTATACGAAGTGGATACCAACATTCAACGGACAGGAAGCAAACATCCTGATCGTAACGCCCGGAAGCTGGGGTTCACCCGCCAGTAAACTGGCCGAGATTGTGCTCTCAGGTCATCCGGACGAGCACGGCAAGCCTCGAGTCAACATCGATGAAAAAGGACGCAGGAGGATACTTGCCTGGATCGACCTCAACGTCCCCTATTACGGAACATCGCTCTCCAATTACTATGACCACATTGGCTGCCGGCAGATGATTCCTCCCGATTTCGACAAGGTCTTTCAGCGGGTTACCCGCGCACGCTGCGCATCCTGTCATCGCCCGGACAATAAAGGCGTCGTTCAAATTCCCAGAAAGGTCTGGCTGCGGATTACTCACCCGCAATTGAATAATTTCCTGCTCGCCCCGCTGGCCAAAAACGCCGGCGGTACGCAGACCTGCGGAAAAGCCGTATTTGAATCTACGCAAGACCTCGATTACCAGGCCATCCTCAAAACTTTCGAACCCCTCCGCAAAATGTTGCAAAAGCAACCGCGTATGGATATGCCCGGCGCCCGGCCGGACCAACCCTGCATCGTCAACGCCCAGACCAAAACACCGAATCCATACTAATGGTCCGTTACTCGGGCTCCGATGAGTTGTCATTGCCACGGTCCCAGGGGGGCTCGCAATGACAAAAGTGGCTTTATAGTGCGTTTGGACCACTATTGACAAACCAGAAATCCTCTGCCGGAAAATCTGGCCAAACCCCCGCTTTTTCGGCATTTTTTTCTGGACGTTGAGTGGTAAATTTGGTATAAGTAGAATTGGTGAAACTTGTGAGGTATGTTTTTTCGCCGGGTGAATTCTCTGTGGCTTTGCATGAATTCGCTCAGAACGTGAAGCTATTTGGCAAGGTGCGAGGTTGTTATGCTGGTTTCGCACTTCGAGAGGCGCGTTTTTACGTTTGAGTTTGCGGCTTATTGCGCGGTTCTTTCGGAAGCAGCCAGTCTCATGGTCCAAAGAATCGTGCTTGGCACGCACGCAATAGCCGTAGCGAAGAGCTGACTATTGTCGGTCGTTGTTATTCTTAAAATCTTGTTTTAGACAGGCATCAAAAACTGTCAAGCAGGCCTGCATGCCTGTCGAAAACAGTAAGATGTTTTGGTGTGTGGCCAAAGCACTCAAGTCATGACATTTGTTTGTAAGGAGGACTGTTATGTATACGAAATCAGCTATGTATACGAAATCAGCCATGTTACTGCCTATTGTTGTAGTTCTGGGCCTTATTTCAGCCAGCGGCTTTGCCGATCCGAACCTTGTGGCATGGTATCAATTTGACGGCAATGCCGGCGATAGTTCCGGTGGCGGCCACGACGGCACGGTCGTGGGCGATCCCCAGTGGGTTGCCGGTGAGCTCGGGGGAGCTTTGAACTTCAATGGGAGCACTTGCGTAGATGCCCCCCCACAGACGTGGGCATCTATCACCACTCAGGTGACGGTTGCGTTTTGGGCATTTGGCGGCGCTAGCCAACCGGTTAACAACGCGGTGTTTCGCGCCTCCAGCCAGGTCGGGGTCAACGATGCGAGGCAAGCCTCTGCACATCTTCCGTGGGGTAACGGGGATGTGTACTGGGACACCGGGTATGACGGCAGTGGATATGACCGAATCAACAAGACGGTAGGCCCTGATATCTACAAAGGTTCATGGCAGCACTGGGCCTTCCTCAAGAACGCGGACACCGGGGTGGCGGAGATTTATCTCAACGGCGAACTATGGCATAGCGGCAGCGGCCTCACCCGTCCAATGATGGGGGTCACCGGATTCACCATTGGGGCCAGGCCCACGCACGATCAATACTACATTGGTCACCTTGATGATTTCAGACTCTACAATCGTGCCTTGACAAAGGCCGAGATTCAGTCCCTTGCGGCGCACCGCAGTGCAACTGTGCCGAGACCGGCTGACGGCAGCGCAGTTCCGCCGAACCCCTCCGGCGCGAATCTATGTATGATACTTAAGTACGAGCCGGGAGAAGGTGCGATCTCGCACACTGGGTACTTCAGTGAGAATTACGATGATGTGCTTGATCGCGTCGCGGGCGCGAACTTAGGCGAACCGCCTTACTTAGAGTATGACATGAATGATTACTATGTTGGGTATGATGACCCTGCTAATATCCCTGCTTTTGCCTGCGTATCTCTTGAGCGGGCCAAAACTTATTACTGGGCAGTCGATGAGTTCGACGGCGCCACGACGTACCAGGGCAAGGTCTGGAGCTTTACGGTCATGACCGAAGAGGCATGGGGTCCCGATCCGTTTGACGGCGCCAAGTATGTAATTGCCGACCCGAACGCGACTCTTAGCTGGAATATGGGTGACGTCGATACGGACGGAAACGACGTGACATACGAGGTGTACTACGGCACCGACGAGACTGCTGTAGAGACATCGACAACCCCCGATGTCAACGTATCGGACCCGACCTCTACTTATACCACCGAGCTCCTTCTTAAGGACACGGTTTATTACTGGCGGGTCGATACGAAACTGGCGCTATCGGATCCTCCATTCACATTTCAAAGGAGAGTCAAAGGTAACGTCTGGAGCTTTACGACGCTCGCCGATATACCCATTACCGACCCGAGTCTTGTCGGCTGGTGGAGGTTTATGAAGGGTCATGGGGCGACAGCGATTGACTGGTCCGGCTATGGCCATCATGGAACACTCACGGGCGACCCGCAGTGGGTGGCCGGGTACTATGACAATGCGCTGGATTTCGACGGCTCAGGTGATTACGTCAACATAGACGCCTACACGGGCATCCTCGGCGCGAACCCATTCACTATAGCGGCGTGGATCAAGACTGCAGTCAACGGCTCAATTGTGAGCTGGGGCACCAACACCGGTGGGCAAAGAACAGACTTCCGCGTTGACACGGTGATCCGCATGGAGCACGGCAGCGGAAATATCAGAGGTACGCTCGGACCCGACCTGCGCGACGATGAGTGGCACCACGTAGCGGTAGTCGTGAAAGAGGGCATCCCAATCGAAGATACCCTGCTTTACGTGGACGGCCGGGATGTCACGCCGTCTATAACAGATGCAGACGGGTACAATTTGACGGCCAACCTCGATGTCAGTATCGGCAGGAGTGGCCCTCGTGGTGACAGATATTTCAACGGTCTGATTGACGAGGTCCGCCTGTACGACCGAGCCCTGTCGGGGCCCGAGGTTGCGCACCTTATGGATCCCGCAAAGGCCTACTATCCGAGGCCGGCAGACGGCCAGGTCGATGTTCCCCTTAGCTCAAAGCTTATTTGGAGTCCCGGCACCGATGAAAGCACGGGCAGTGACTACACCAAGCACGATGTGTACTTCAGCACGAGTTTCGACGATGTGAACACTGCGACGGTTCCCACTGCTACTGTGACGGGCGCCAACGAGTACGCGGTATCTCTGGATTACTACGGGCGCCACTATTGGCGTATTGACGAGGTCAATGCCG
>JAGMDR010000065.1 GCA_023128595.1 Planctomycetota bacterium
CCGGCGACGAGACGTATTTCGTTGGCTTTCAGCGCTTCGAGGATTTCCCGTGCGCGGTCGGGCCCGTAATGGGCAAACCAACTGGCGACGTCCCCCCCGGTGGTTCCGAACTCGGGCTCGGCCATAACCAGCCGGCCCTTCCATTTGCTCTCGAGGACGTCTTCAAGTGACCGGGGGGCATCCTCGGGGGCGACCCTCTTGGTATTGTAAGCAATGACCCGCCCGCGCAGGGCAAACCCGTACCAGTAGCCGTTCGGATCGGCAAATAAAGCGGGCCAATTCTTCGTCCTGGGGCCGCTGTAGGCACTTAGCAGATTCTCGCGCCCAAGGCGTATTGTATAGAAGACCTCGCTCGACCAGAAGACATCGGCGACGGGCGAAGCGGCCTCGGCCCTTATCCGCTGGACCAGTCCGAAGGTCTTGTTCGCCTCGATGTCGAAGCGAGCCAATACCTGGATGCCCGAGAGCTTTTCAAACTCGGCGATCATGGATTCGGCAAAGACCTGGTCCACCGAGCAATACAGGACGACCTGCCGTTGGGCCAGAGTCCGTCTTCCCTTGCAGGAAAATGACGTCAAACAGAAAGTTGCAACGAGAATCGCCAGCAGGCCCGGAACAACAGGCGACAGTCCTTTTCGCATACGTTTCGACTCCCTGCACCAAGCTTAACAGCACCCCATTTGTACACGACACAGCAGGATCGGCTCCAGAGGGCCCCACCGCTGAAAACGTATTCCCTATTCCCCGGCTTCTTCGAGTCGGCCGAAGTAGCTTTTGACGGCGTCCTCGTATTTCCGCGGGATCTCGCTGTCATCTATGGCCTCAGCGGCGCTGTCGCGGGCGGCCTGAACAACGTCTGAGAATTCGCGTTTCGCTTCGCCTTTAACCTGAGTACCCTTGAAATACCAACTGGCGACGTTAGGTCCCTCTCCCGGCTTACTCTTGACATTTGTCTTCTTCGTTGAGGTTTGTCCGGTTTCATCGATTCCGCGGGGACCGTGACCCATTCCCGGTCCCCCGGTACCTGCACCATATCTCTGCGCGAATCCTTCCCTGAACGGGCCCATCTCGCCAAGCCCCTCGCACATACCCTCTCCTAAACAGCCCATGCAGCGGCTGATCTCATTAAGGCTGGCCTGCATCGCCGCCAATTGCTCTTTGGTAGCCGCTAATTCGTCCAATTGATCCATCACCGCTGCCAGATCGTCGCCTGACAATCCGCCGGCACCGGCACCGCACGATGCCATGGCCTGACCTAACTCGGAACATCGGCTGCCGGCAGACCGGCAAGCAGCCGCCTTTTTCAGCAATTCCTCCATCTTCTCTCCACTTAGCCCCTGCTTTTGCAGAGCTTCCCGCAACTGCTTATCGCCCATCTTCGCGAGTTTCTTGTCCAGCCCGAGTTTTTCAAGCTCTTTCTCAAGCTCCTCGTTCTTCTGCGCCAACTGTTGAAGCTGCTTGGCCAAATCCTGCAATTGCTTCGCAATCGCCTTTCGCTGCTCCTCGGAAAGATTACTTTCTTCTAATTGCTTGCGCATCTGATTCAACTGATTGGAGGCCTCGCCGAAATTGCCCTTGGCCAGCGCCTGACGCAGTTTCTGCGAGAAAGTGTCGGCCGAGCCCGGCAGTTGCTTAAACATCCTCAGCAGCATCTCGGCAGTCTCAAGCTGAGCGCTACTCTGCATCTTCTTGATTTGATCGGAAAGGTCGCCAAGGGCGCGGATTGCCTGGCGCTTGACATCCTGCGGCTTGGCGTCTTTGGGTATCTCGCCTAACTTGCTCAAGGCCTCGGCCAACTCGGGATTACCCAACTGCCTGACCGCCAGCTTCACGGGGGTGGCGGCCTCTTTGATCTGGGCCTGCGCCTTTTCAATCTGCTTAGTCTCGATGTCCTCCTGCTGCTGTTTCTTGAGAAACCCGAGCAGGTCCTTCTGAAACGGGCACAACAGCAGCACCCCGGCTACCAGCCACACACTGACTGCATAGAACCAGCAGCGCGACGGCTTGATAGGAAAGTGGCCCTGAACATCCAATCTCTCGGCCGTCTCACGGGCCTCGGTGCGGGCGGCGTCAGCGAAGGGGTCCTTGGAATCGGCCAGCGCCAGGGTCGTGCTGAAACGCTCGTGTATTTTCAGCCGCTCGTCAAGCAGCAGCGAAGCCTGTATCCGACTCGGCTGGTTCAGAAGCCAGAGCAAAACAACCAGCGCCGCCGCCGTCCCAAAGAAAACCCAGAGACTCTGCGGGTTGATGACCCTCATAGCAAGCAGGTATTCAGCCAAAAGGACCAGCACCGCGATAACACCGGCGACCGTTAGTATCCTTCCGGTGTATCTGAGCAAAAGATTAATGCTGCAGCGGAGACGAACGAGGCGGAGTTTCTTGTCGAATGCCTTTAACATCGCAATCCCTTTCGATTAGAGCCTGCTTTCTCGCCTTGCCAGGCGTGCACCATCTGCCCACCGCTCGCCGGAATTCCTGTCGGGCTCAAATTCCCAATATGTGCAGATTATAACCGATATGGCCGACTTGGCCAACTATTTTCTGCCAAACTCCTGTGATTCATCAGATTCTCATCAGAAAAAACGCCACTATAATAGACGCTTTTGGCGGCGAAACGTTACAAAAAAACCGCTATATATACGTATCGACCTTATTCGAGGTTCACCAACAGCGCAGAATGAGCTTTAGCCCTGCGGTTTGCCCGGATTCTCCCCGGATGTGCCGCGCTTCTCAGCGCCCATCCACACCTGCGGCAATTCGACCCTTATCGCTCGACAATGAACGTAACATCCCAATTCTCCCTCTTTCCCTTGACCTTTTCTTTGCCCCCGTCGTCGCTGCCATCCTCACCGATGCTGTAAACGACAAAGCCCTTATCGAGCCTCTTATAGCGCAGGTCCTCGCCGTCGAAAGGGTCCTTCGGCACCGCATCGAGGTAAGTTGGAACAAGCCTGGCAAGTCCTTCGGGCAATCCACCTCCGGCAAGGCGATAACGCTCAATCGCAAGGCCAACCCGAGCCACTCGAAGATCAGCAGTGTTCCACACACTTATCTCGACGATCCGTGAATAAGCAGGCATCAGCATGTGCAGCATCACGTGGATTCTTGGGATTTGCAAAAGTTTCGCCTGCACGGCTTTGGCCGCCTCGACACGCTCGTGTTCGGGCAGTCGCAGGACATCCAACATTTCATCCACCAGGTCAAGGTAGATTGTCGCCCCCTTGTCCGATAGCCCCACGGCCCTATATGCCTTAAAGAGCACACCCATCGACCCAGGGCGCCCAAAGAGCTGAGGATCTACGCTGTCAGGCTGCCTGAATACGTCGAGCACCACACACCGCTCTCCCACGAACGCCCTCTCGAAACCCGAACGGCCCTCAGCCTCGCCAATCGCCCGACTCATCTTGACCAATTGCTCATCACCCCCAAAAGGCCCGTTTGACAAGTCAAGAACTGCTGATTTTGAGGAAAAATCCCGTTACCGGACCTCGAACTACGGCCTTTTACGTATAGAGCGGCAACATTGGATATGGCCGCCCTGCTGTTTGACAAATCAGGGTAATGGTAATAAGGAGATAGAATTATGTCAGTCCTCAAATTTCGACAACAAGCAAAAATAGTGCTCATAACACTGGCCCTGGCCCTGATTATGTGCGCCGAGCCCATCTTCGCCGACAAGGCCCCGAGCAAACCTAATAAACCGGCAGCAGTCCCCAAGGCCCCCCCGCCTTCCAAAACACCCAGGCCCGCCCCCAAATCTACCCCTAAAGTGGCTCCAAGGCCTGCCCCCAAAGCGCCGCCAAAGGCAACACCTAAAGCGGCACCCAAATCTACCCCTAAAGTGGCTCCCAGGCCTGCCCCCAAGGCACCAACGCCCAAGCCGGTCGTCAAAGCTGCACCCAAGGCGCCAACGCCCAAGCCGGTCGTCAAAGCTGCACCCAAGCCTGCCCCCAAAGCGCCGCCAAAGGCAACGCCTAAAGCGGCCCCCAAATCTACCCCTAAAGTGGCTCCAAGGCCTGCCCCCAAAGCGCCGCCAAAGGCAACACCTAAAGCGGCACCCAAATCTACCCCTAAAGTGGCTCCCAGGCCTGCCCCCAAGGCACCAACGCCCAAGCCGGTCGTCAAAGCTGC
>JAGMDR010000066.1 GCA_023128595.1 Planctomycetota bacterium
TTGCCACCAGGCCGCCGACATATTTATAACCGCCGACACTGCCGGTCGAAAAGCAGTTCCTGATGGCACCATGGTTCCATCCGACGAGTCCACCGACGTCGAAAGAGCCGCTGACAGGGCCCGCCGAAAAGCAATTGCTGATATCAGCACCTGCCTCGTTCGATCCCACCAGCCCCCCGAGTCGTCCACCATCGCTCAGAGCGCCGGTCGAAGAGCAGTTCCTGATAGCGCCGCGGTTCCGGCCCACCAGGCCACCAGCATATCCGCCGCTGACAGGGCCACTCGAAAAGCAATTGCTGATATCAGCATCTGGGCCGTTCTCTCCCACGAGGCCGCCGACAGGAAAGGCGCCGCTGACTGAGGCACTCGAATAGCAGTTGCTGATAATGCCGCCGTCGTTCCATCCCACCACCCCGCCAACAGAGTTAGCGCCATCGCGATCTCCAGCGACGGAGGCGCTCGAATGGCAGTTGCTGATAGCGCCCTTGGAATTACATCCCACCAGTCCGCCGGCATAATCGCGATAGCTCCAAACCGAGCCACTGGCATAGCAGTTGGTGATATCGCCCTGGTCATTGCGACCCACCAGGCTGCCCACATTGCTCCCCCCGATGATCACGGCATCTTCGATGCCTAAGTCGCGAATGTCGGCACTGGAACCGACGCAGCCGAAGAGCCCTACACAGTCCGTCGCGTGCATCTCCATGTTTGCATTGCGGATCGTGTGGTCGTTGCCGTCGAAGACGCCGGTAAAGTTGTTTGCGTCATTGCCGATGGGCGTTATTGGCACGTCATTGAGATCTATATCAGCGGTCAGGATGAAATGCCTGTCCCAGTCCGCCGGGGTCGCCACCAACTCCTGCCAATCGGCGACTGTGGAGATTCTGAAGGGGTTGTTGGGCTCGCCTGTGCCGCCGGAGTAGTATTCCTCGGCGGCGGTTGGGCACGGGATAACCATCAGCAGCCACGCCAGCGAGCATGCCGCTCTTATTATCAACCTCCTCGTTTGAAACAAGTCTCCATACATCAGCGGTCCAATCTCCATAAGACGGCTGGAGTCTCTACAAACCGACGGTATTATAGCATATTCGCTGCCGATTGTACAGAATATTTTCGCTCCGAGACCGGTTCTTGATTCAGAGGCCGGATTCTTCCCCTTCGACAAGCTCAGGGCCACGGCTGATTTTGCTCGGAATGACAGCGACTGGGGGCCGAAAAGGTGGTTTATTTCCTTGCCGGTGGCTGATGTGGTGCTATAATTTGCGGGTTAATTGAGGGCACGAAAGATGGCTGTGTTGAATGTCAATATCGACCACGTTGCAACGGTTCGTCAGGCCCGGCGGACTGATGAGCCGGACCCGGTCTGGGCGGCGGCGCAGTGTGAGCTGGCCGGGGCGAATGGAATCACCGTCCATCTGCGGCAGGACAGACGCCATATAAACGACCGGGACGTCAGGTTGCTCAAAGAAACTGTCGCCTGTAAGCTGAACCTTGAGATGTGTATGGCCGAGCCGATAGTCAAGATCGCCGAGCAGATCAGGCCGGAGCAGGTGACATTGGTGCCTGAGAAGAGGGCCGAACTGACTACCGAAGGCGGGCTGGACTGTGCCAAGTACAAGAGCCGGCTTGCCCAGGTCGTTAAAAGGATGCACAAGAAAGGCATCTTGGTCAGCACGTTTATCGCACCCGAGCCAGAGCAGATACTCGCCTCGGCCGAGACCGGGTGTGACGCTATTGAACTGCATACCGGTATGTATGCAAATGCAAAGACGCCGAGGGCCGTCAAAAGAAGGTTGACCGAGCTGGAACGAGGCAAAGACCTGGCGGTGGAGAACGAGCTGATTGTTCACGCCGGTCACGGCCTGACGTATCGAAACATCGGGCCGGTCGCCGCTATCGAGGACCTTTGCGAGTTCAATATCGGCCACAGCATCGTATCGAGGGCCGTCTTCGTCGGAATAGAAGAGGCGACAGCTCAAATGATAGAGTTGATAGACAAATTCAGCACGCAAGATATTTAGCCACGAAGGCACCAAGTCACAAAGGAAATAATAATTGAGAGAACAGATGGAACTAATCCTTAGTGTCTTCGAGCTTATTGTAATCCTGCCGTCTTAGTGGCTTAGTGGCAAAGAGAATTCAGGGAGGTTACGATGTTTACAGGGGCAATGGTCGCATTGGTGACGCCTTTTCAGGATGGGGATATCGATTTTCAAACGCTCGATGAGCTGATCGATTTCCAATTGGAGAACAGCATAGATGCGATAGTGCCGGTTGGGACGACGGGTGAATCGCCGACACTCAGCCACGATGAGCACAAACAGGTCATCGAAAGGGTGGTCAAGGCGGTGGGCGGCCAGGTTCCTGTGATTGCCGGGGCCGGCTCAAACAGCACCGCTGAGGCAATCGAGTTGACGGCGTTCTCGAAAACGGTCGGCGCCGATGCCACGCTGCAGGTCGGGCCGTACTACAATAAGCCGACGCAGGAAGGCTTTTACCAGCACTTCAAGGCGATAGCCGAAGAGGTTGACCTGCCGATAGTCCTGTACAACATACCCGGGCGATGCGGGGCGGGCATGACGCCGGAGACTATTGCCCGTCTGGCCGAAATTGAGAACATAGTCGCGGTCAAAGAGGCCACGGGCAGCCTGGACCAGGCCAGCGAGATTGCGATGCGCTGCGATATAACCATCATCTCAGGCGATGACTCGCTCACGCTGCCGTTGGCCTCGGTCGGCGGCAAAGGCGTAATCAGCGTCGTGGCGAACATCGTGCCGACAGACGTCAAGGCGATGACCGATTTGATCCTCGAAGGCGACCTGGCCTCAGCGAGGCAATGGCACAAGAAGCTCTTTGCGCTAAGCAAGAACCTCCTGACATTAGCGACCAACCCGATACCTATCAAGGCTGCGATGGCTATCCTCGATATGTGCTCGGCCGAGCTGCGCCTGCCGATGACGCCGCTGGAGGAGAGCAAAACGGCCGTTCTGGAACAGACGCTCAAGGATTACGGGCTGCTCTGAGGCAGACTCAAGAGACAAGACCAAAGACTTAGAGCCTCAGTGTCTTGATTCTCGAAGGTCGGGGCGGTCAATTCCTTGTCTTTGATGTGCGGGGAGAATCCTTCTTGAACTGGGTTTGGAAGAAGGCAAGATCCGGCAGCTTGTCGCGCAGGCGGCGTTTGGCTGCTGCGGTGATGCGGTTCTTTGAAGTGATGTTGAGATAGCCGAGGGCCTTGAGGGCTTCGAGGTGGCGCAGGCCGTCGTCGGTTATGTTCCCGTCGATGATAGTCAGGTGGTTGAGTTTCTTCATATTGGCAAGATGCCGGAGCCCATCGTCGGTCAGTTCGGGACCGCCTATTCCGAGGCGCTCCATCTCGGTCAGCCCGGCTAAGTGCGCCAAACCTTGGCCGGTATATTGGCGAGGACCTATTTGCAGCCATTTAAGGCGCTTTAGTTTGGACAGGCCCGCGAGGTCAGCATCGCCGAATGAATCCTCAGAACGCCGGTGAAAAGTAAGACTCAACTTTTCAAGGTTTGTTAGATCCGACAGATCGAGTATGGAATTACCGCGGTGGATTCTGCGCACCGTCAGGTCGGTCAAGTTGGGCAGGGCCCCGAGTTGAGTAAGGCCTGATATTGTAACCTCGGTATAAGACAGAGTCAGCCTTGTCAAAGACTTCAATGTCATCAGGTTTGCCAGCCCGTCGTCGGTTATGGCCGAACAGCCGAAGAGATGAAGCCGTTTGAGATTCGTGAGCTTTGCGATATGCGACATACCTGCGTCGGTAACACCTATACTGCCGATGCTGAGGTCTTCAAGCAAACTGAGCCTGGGCAATGCCCGAAGTCCACGGTCGGTGTAATAGTCCTTGTCCATTTTCGGATCGACGTAGTGCGATCTGGTGATTCGAAGCTCACGCAGATTGGGCAACTGTCCCAGATACTCCAGAACTTCGTCGTTTAGTATCTTGCCGGGAAGCTCAAGGTGGTCCAGGGTCTTGATTTGCGATAGGTGCGCAACTCCCCCGACGGTTGCCTTTGAGTGGCGGATGTCCAGCTTCTTGAGGTTGCCGAGCTTCTTGAGATGGGCAATGCCGCTGTCGGTGATGTTCTCGTTCCAGTGAAGGTCCAGGCGCTCGAGGTTGGGGATTTCGGACAGATGAACGAACGCGGCATTAGTAAGGCCAGGCAGATGACCGAGGTGGAGAATCTTCAGCGACGGCACGTTCTTTAGATGTGCCATTCCGGCATCTGTGAAGTTGTCGCCCTGAAGCAAGAGGTACGTCAGAGACGGGAGTTTTGCAAGGTGAGCCAGGGCTGCATTGTTCATGCGTCCGCCGCCGAGGACGAGCTCTTCAAGGCCGGTCAGCTTCTGTAGATGGGTAAAGCCGGCATTGGTCAGACGATGTTCCTTCAGGTACAGTGCCTTAAGCAAAGGCAGTTCAGCCAACTCGGCCAATGCCTGGTCGGTGGCGCGCTTGGACAGGGCAAGCCTTTCGAGGTCCTTTAGATGCTTGAGCGATTGAACTCCTTTGGCGGAGATGCGGGTGTTTTCCAGTTTCAGCACCTTTAGACCGGTCAAATGGGCAATATGGGGCATGCACCTGTCGTCGGGCAACGGCCCGCCGGTATATGAGCCGTAGATGGTCAGCATATAGAGGTCGTCGGGCTTGAGGTTTGAAAGCGGCGAGAGGTTTTTCCAGGCATCCCGACTTACGTAGAGGGCCAGTCGCTTGCCGGCCGGTACGGCGATGCTGCCCCGAGCCTGGCCAAGATAGTCCCATTCCGGATCGCCCGATTGGGTCCAATAGATGAAGCTGCCTATATTCCTCTTAGCATTCTCCTCCTGAATCATCAGCTTGCCGAGAGAGCGGTCCGCAGGGAAACGAACGACCCGCTGTTTGGTCTGAGCTTTTGCAAGTTTCGCTTGGTTTGCCGCATATTTACGAAGCAAATCCAGAACAGTCGGGGGCCTCTCGTTGCGCGATTTGGGTTTTGACACGCCAGAATCGGTTGATTTCTTTGATCCGGAATCTATAACCACGCGGCCGTTCTCGTCCACGACTTGCCCGTCCTGCCAGATATATTCTATCGGGAGATAGTTCTTTAACACACGCGTTCCATTCGTAAGTTCCGGATCATTGCTCGGATTCTCTAACGGATCATCAAAAGAACCCAGCTTATTATGATCGGGGTTCAACACAATCTTTGTTCGCTTGTAGTGGTAATTGTCCTTTACAAAAACTCCTTGTGCGCTGCGTAAATCACTGCCTGAATCTGCTTCCATAGGCACCCAAACATCGCCGACTTTTTCGAAGCGAACATTTTTTAAGTATTCCTTTGCGCTATCCCCTTTAGCCATTAAATGGCGATTTGAATAATCACCTTCACCGGCTTCGTGCAGCAATTTTGCCGGATGAAACCCGTGTTGCGGATCCAACCAGACTTTGTATCGTCCACACTTTGTATCAGCTTCGATCACGAAACAGTCAGAATCTCCAACTTTTTGGGGTTTTTCCTGTACCCAAATACGATCTGCTTTGCGGAGTATTGCATCCAGCCGTTCATCGCTGCCAATATACCCTGCCAAATACGAAACCCCAAAATGTGCGTGTAGAGTGATGTTTTGACCTTGTGGATGTGGTCCCCGTATGACTTTTCCTGGTCTATGTCTATCTCCAACCCTCTTGGTATTTTGGTAATTCATTTCGCTGTTGACAACAACAATGGTGTAGTGTGGTTTGTCCTTAGTAAATGTCATAGGCCCAGGCCCAAGGTTTCCCCAACGATATTCGTACTCATACAGTCCTTGTTCATCATATCGGAGTTGTCCGCGAGAAAAAGACTTTACTGCATTTGAACGTCTACCGATTCGTGAGCTACCTTCTGTAGTTTTTTCATAATCCTCAATAAAGCTTGAAGTTGAGTCGAGCGCCTGCGCATATTTAGCCACCAGTTTCAAAGCCTTGGCTCGCTTTTCCTGGACGGTCATCTGGTCTGGTTTTGCAAATCTACGTAACACTTCCCTGGCATCGGGAGAACCTGCTGCAACTACGGGAACCGATACAGATAACATCCCCAAAATACTTACCAGCAAAAAGCATTTTTTCTTATTCATTTTTTTCTTCTCATATACAAAAAGATGATTCTTTTGCTGTTCTGCGGGGGGTTTCCCCCGAACAGATTGAGACAAGGCCTGCACAAATCAGCGCTACAATTAGGGTTGTTCGCTTAGCGTTCCGCATGGCCACTCTTTTTCAACTTCTCATCGAGCTCGTCCGGCCCAAAGCCCCTGGCAATAAGCAGGTGCTCGGCATCGGTCAGCGCAAGACTTGGCAGCGACTGTACTTTCCACAAGCCCGTTTCATACTTCTCGCCCACGACGCCGCTTGAAAATGGAATCTGGTTTCTCAGCAGCCATGTTTTGATCTTCTCGAGTTTAGCAGGTTCCGCGTGGACTAATGCCAGAACCCGCAGCGAGGCGCCGTACACGAGTCCCACGTGCCGCCTTACAACTTCGGCGAAGGCTTCGGCATCGCCGGTGGCGGCAAACCGCCGTAACAAAATGTTTTCGCTTTCCAACATTGTCTTATCTCCTTATCATTATACCACTTTCATTCGGTTACTCACAAATAAGTCGCTGCGAAGCTTGATATTATTCAAGAAACTGCGAGTCGAATCCTTTTTATTCGCAGAGGGTACTTGTCTGGCGAATTGGAAAGGCCGATTCGGAACGGAAGAAGGCGGGACTACGAGTTTGAGGGTTTGTACCACCGCTCGGCATTGTGGTAGGTTTGCAGTGTGGCGGAGATCATTTTGCTGACGGAGTGATTTTCCCGTAGGTATTCTTGTGCGGTGACGGCGATTTTGCGTGCGAACTCCCGCCTGCCGAGCAGCCGCTGGAGTGTCCTGATAATACTAAGCTCATCGTTCGGGTCGAATACAACGGCCGTTTTCTCTTCTATAATCAAATCATCGACGCCGCCCCTGCAGGCAGCGACAGCAGCCCCGACGCTCATCGCCTCCAGCAAGAAGGGGTTAAAGGCCGAGCCGGCTACAGGCTGAATGAAAATGTCGGCGGCGGCAAGAACCGAACGCCAGGGTCTCAATCTTGGAACAATGGTAACGGTCTGGGCCAGGTCAAGTGCGGCAAGCAATCTGCGCACCTGGCTCTCGGCCCTGCCGCCGCCCATTACGAGCATCATAAACTCGTACCCATCGAGAATCATGTGTCTGACTGCGCTGAAGAGATTCTCGAAGTCATCGGCGTTATCCAACGGATGAGCCAGCACTATGGTTGCAATGCGGGCCGGCTCGGAGAAACAAGCGCTGCCTTCGGCCACGAACGTGCCGATATTGATCTGCTCAATTCGCTCGGCAAAGCAGGGATAGACCTTGGCAATATTAGCTGCGATGCTCCGGGCCGGCACAATTATTCTGGCACAATGCCTCGCCGAAACAGAAGACAATCCCCATCGCCTCTGCAGCGAGTTTACCGTCAGGACATAAGGCAGGTCCATTCGGCGCGCCAACCGGCTTGCAAGCGATGCCTTGCTCTCGCACAAACAGTGCAGTACGGCAGGCTCGAATTCTGCGAGCCGCTCGGCAAGCGCCTTTCTACTCAAACGCCCGGCCAACGGCAGATCGAGGGCCGGGTGTCTTAAAACCTCCACGGCCCCACGGACGACAGGACCAACGTCGCAGCCCGGCGGACAAACCAAAGCAACCGGAATCGACTCATCCGCCAGCCCGACCAAAAGATGCTCGAGGAACATCGAGTATTCGCAGAGCGTACGTTCCGAGACAATCAGGGCCACGCGAAGAGATTTTCTTTTGCCATCATTCAAGGCCCGGCTCCTCTGCCCCTTTGTATTTCGTATATCGTATTTTGCCCCGGCTCGCGGGATTGCGTAGTGCGTCCGACCAAGGACCGCCGGATAAATATATCGTCATTATATCGTCTGCGCTCCAACGCAGGCGCGAGGCCACGTGAAAATACAGCCCACAATCATAGCAGCAAACGTACGTTATAGTATAGCAAGAGTGGCCTCTTGGCCACCGCAAAACGGAATCGGCAGAAACGGGGTCTGCTTCTGATGCGCTCCTGATTTGAGAGTATTTGCGCTTGCAACAATGTGGGCTTGTGGTATACTTGGCTCAGGGTTATGCTGTTTTTCGCAGAAAAAAACAGAGATGTCAGTGCGAACTGCTCCATTTCTGCGTTCTTTCATGTTACTTGGGCTTCCCTGTATGATGAACCTAAACCGTGAGGCAAATCATGGGACGATTACTTGTCGTTGCAAACAGGTTACCGCTTAATACGACAAGGAGAGCCGGAGAGTTGCATTTTCGCCCGAGTCCGGGCGGGCTTGCCGTCGGGTTGTCTTCACTGCCCGAATCCTGCGAACGGCTCTGGATAGGATGGTCGGGAATAACGAGCGAGAAGCTAAGTTCCGAGGACAAGGAGCAAATCAAGGAAAAATTGGCCACAGAGAACTGCCATACCATATTTCTCTCCAGAAGGCAAATTGAGCGGCACTACCAAGGATTCTGCAATAAGACGATTTGGCCCCTCTTTCACTACTTCCCAATGCGTACTGTGTATGAAAAGCGCTTCTGGGACACATACGAGGAGGTGAATCAAGCTTTTTGCGACGAGGTAGTTGAGATTGCCAAACCTGACGATTGTATCTGGGTGCACGATTATCAATTGATGTTACTTCCACAACTTCTCCGGGAAAGACTTCCTGACTCAGAAATTGGCTTTTTCCTGCACATACCGTGGCCGTCTTTTGAGTTGTTCCGTCTTTTGCCTTGGCGTGAGGAAATCCTCAACGGCTTGTTGGGGGCCGATTTGATAGGGTTTCATACCTACGATTATGTTCGGCACTTTCTCAGCAGTGTGTGTAGAATTGCCGGTCTTGAACATGCCCTGGGCAACATCAACATCGATAATCGTGTCACTAAGGTCGATGCGTTTCCTATGGGGATCGATTACGAAAAATACTCCCAGGCCATCAATGACACCGCTGTTGGGAAGGAAGTGGACAAAATACTTGCGAAAGTCGGAAAGCGCAAAATTATCTTATCTATAGACAGACTGGACTACACCAAGGGTATTATCCAGCGATTAGAGGCTTTCGATTTATTCTTGTCTGATAATCCCGAATATAAGGGCGAAGTCACTTTAGTTTTGGTGGCTGTCCCTTCGCGCACAGGTGTCGAGGATTATAAAATGTTGAGGGAGAGGCTGGAGCAGCTTGTCAGCAGAGTGAACGGTGAGCATGGGACGATGGGCTACATGCCTGTTTGGTACCTCTATCGATCTCTTGCTTTCAACAAGCTTACAGCTCTGTACAACATTGCTGATGTAGCGTTGGTTACTCCGCTGCGAGATGGGATGAACCTAATAGCAAAAGAGTTCATAGCAGCCAAGCCTGATAGCCGTGGTGTTTTGATTATAAGTGAAATGACTGGTGCAGCACGCGAGTTAGGAGAGGCTCTGATAGTCAATGCGAACAATAAAGGAGCAATTGTGCAGGCTATTAAGGAAGCCCTCGAGATGCCTCCGTTGGAGCAGGTCGAGCGCAACAGATTGATGCAGGACAGACTTCGTCGCTACAGCGTCTCGCGCTGGAGCCAGGACTTTCTTGGCGCTCTATCCGACATCAAGAAAACTCAGGAACAGATGTCGTCTAACCGACTTTCCGAATCCATGACAGAGAAATTGGCTGAGGATTGTCGCAAGAGCAGCAAACGATTGTTTCTGCTTGATTACGACGGCACGCTGGTGGGTTTCAAGGGTAAACCTGCAGAGGCGGGGCCGGATGATGAGATCATTGATCTGCTGCAATGTTTGTCAAGAGATCCGAGGAACACAGTGGTGATTATTAGCGGGCGTGATAGGACTACTCTGGAAGGCTGGCTGGGCCACATCGGGACAGCATTGGTTGCTGAGCATGGGGGGTGGATTAGACGAGCAGGCCGGAAGTGGCAGAGCCCAGTGCCGTTCGAGATGGATTGGAAAGAGACCATCAGGCCTATCCTGGACCTTCACACAGATCGGACCCCGGGATCGACAGTCGAAGAGAAGGATTTCTCATTAGTATGGCACTACCGCAGAGCTGATCCTGAACTGGCCTACGTCAGGGGGCATGAACTGCGAGGCGCTCTCGTGAACTTGACAGAAAATCTGGATGTAGGCGTGTTTGAGGGTAACAAGATACTGGAAGTCAAGAGCCAGGGTGTGAACAAAGGTCGGGGTGCGGAACACTGGCTGGTAGAGCAAGACTGGGACTTCATTCTGGCAGCGGGTGACGACTACACCGACGAGGAGATGTTCAGCGTCCTGCCAGATGAAGCTTATTCCATAAAAGTTGGATTTACAGCTTCAAGAGCGAGGTTCAACGTCGATAGCGTCAAAGAAATCAGATTGTTACTTAAGAGACTGTTAGGAGATTCGGATGGTACGTCTTGAAGATTTCCGGCACATTGTGCCGGATGAAACATTAGCTGAGATTTATGCCAGAGCCAGGGGGCTGTATGGCAAACACATCGTTCATGTCAATGCGACCTATCAGGGTGGCGGAGTCGCGGAGATTCTTTATTCCCTTGTGCAACTGATGAATGATGTGGGTATCGATGCCGGATGGAGAATACTGCATGGAAGTCAGCAGTTCTTTGAGATCACCAAGAGTTTTCATAATGCCCTTCAGGGCGCGAAGCTGAATCTAACCGAGAAGAAGAAACAAACCTATCTCCAGGTTAACGACAACTTCTCGAAGTTCACACACATTCAACATGACTGCGTAATAGTCCATGACCCACAGCCGCTCTCGTTGATAAGAGCTTACAGAAAGCGCCAGCCGTGGATATGGCGATGCCATATAGACTTAACCAATCCACATGAAGAGCTGTGGGATTTCCTCAAAGGATTCTTGCTGAAATACAACCAGATCGTCATCTCAAGCGACAAGTACCTCAAAGAGGACCTTCCGGTGGATCAAAGGCTCATCTTTCCTGCGATCAATCCCCTCAGCCAGAAGAACAAAGACATCCCCGAAAAGACGATACTGGAGCACGTAACAAAGGCCGGCGTTCCGACCGACAAACCCGTAATCACGCAGGTATCCAGGCTCGACCCATGGAAGGACCCGGAGGGCGTCATAGATGTCTTCAAGGTGGTCAAAGAGAAAGTCGATTGCCGCCTTGTATTCTGCTACAATGTGGCCAGCGACGACCCCGAAGGGCTCCAGATCTACAGAAAGGTCCAGCGTAAAGCAAACAAACTCATCAATACTGGGGACATCGTTTTCGTCGTGGGAAACAATGAGACATTGGTTAATTCCATTCAAAGGTTCTCCAACGTGATAATACAGAAGTCCATAAGAGAGGGCTTCTGCCTCTGTGTGACCGAGGCCTTGTGGAAAGGCACGCCGGTTGTCGCCTCAAATGTAGGCGGGATACCCTCTCAGATTGATGACGGCCAGAGTGGGTTTTTGGTTGAGCCCCACGATACGGAAGGCTTTGCAGAGCGCATCATCCACGTGCTCAAGAACCCTGATGAGGCCAAAGCCGTCGGAGAAAAAGCAAAAGAGACAGTCAGGCAGAAGTTTTTGATAACGCGGTTACTCTCCGACTATCTGGATATGTTGAATGCTATTATGAAACAGTAAGGATAGAGGCCGACTTCGCAGGAGCACTGAGTTGGCCTAGCCATACCAAACACCATCACCTGGTGGCCGGCTGTGTGATTTGTCTTGTTAATTCGTTCAGCAGGGCGCTCATTTGGGGGTCGGCGTCTTTGGCGAGGGTTATCTTGTTGCAGGCGTGCATAACGGTCGTGTGGTCTCTGCCGCCCAAGTGGCCGCCGATCTCCTCGAGGCTGTGCCTGGTCAAACTCCTGGCCAAATACATGCAGATCTGACGCGGCTCGGTGATGCTCTGGCTGCGTTTTTTGCTCTGCAGATCGGCAAGGCGGACGTCAAAGTGTCTGGTAACCACTTCGATAATATCGGTGATGCTTATGTGTCTGGCGGCCAGCTTGATCTGCCCGTCCAGGGCCGTCTGGGCCAATTCGAGCGTAATCTCTTTTCCGGTAGTAGTCGCTATGGCGTAAACGGTAGTCAAGGCGCCTTCAAGCTCCCTGATGTTGGCCTGGAGCTTGCGGGCGATATACTCGGCAATTTCGTCCGATATTTTGAGGCTTCTAAGACGGGCCTTTTTCTGGACGATTGCGACCCGCGTCTCATAGCTCGGCGGATCGATTCGGGCGACCAGACCCCAGTTGAATCGGCTTATCAAGCGTTCTTCGAGTGAGGGAATCTTGCCGGGCGGGCTGTCGCCGCTGAGGATGATTTGTTTGCCGTTGTTGTACAGGGCATTGAACGTGTGGAAGAACTCTTCCTGACTGTGCTCACGCTCGCGCAGGAACTGAATATCGTCGATGACGAGCATATCCACTGTGCGAAACTGGCTTTGAAAGCCGGGCAGGTTCCCTTCTTCGATGGCTCTGATAAATCGGTTGACAAAGTCCTCGCAGCTTAGGAATTGAATTACCGCGCCGTTCGATTTTCCGTGGGCTTCGGAACAGACGGCATGCAGCAGATGGGTTTTACCTAATCCGGAGCTCCCGTAAATAAAGAGCGGATTGTAGGTATTGCCGGGCGACTGACTTACAGCCACACAGCTTGCGTGAGCAAGGCGGTTGCTCGGCCCTACAACAAAGTTGTCAAAGGTATAGTCGGGGTGCAGCCTGGGCCCCGGCAGGGTAGGCTCGGAGGGCGCCGCACTTTTTTTGATGGTCTCAACATCAAAATCCACAGCGACCAGGTGCCCGGTAATCTGCTGGGCGGCGCGGGTGAAACTGCTCTTGCAATTGGTGCGCAGGAACTGAAGCGTCGCTTCATCAGGACAGCCGATTCCGAGTGAGCCGCCGTCCAGTTGCAATACCGTCAACCTATCGAACCACTTGCGGGTGTTGCCGGGGTCGAGCACTTTTGCGCGATCAAGTATATCGGTAAAAATGCTTTCCACTTCACGAGCTGCCACACCGTACTCCTTTATCAACACGAGCGCGTCTGTGTTTCATGCTCACGGCAACCGCACATCAAACGTCCCTGTTTAACATTTTCATCAAGCCACAAAACCAACCGTACAAGGTTGAAAGAAACCCTTCCCCGAGCACCTAACAGGCGAGACCTCATCCGGCGCGGGGCAAGAATAAAACCGAACTATATCCTCAGGCACCTGATTTGTCAAAAGAAATTGCCGGTCTTTTGATAAAAAATAGAAAAATGCGAAATTCTTTCGGGCCGGCACTTTTGTTCTCTTCATTTGAAAACAGACAAATCAGGAATCCGGGAAATTAAATATCAACCGGACTTGAATTTTCCGCCGATTTCGATATTATCGGGACCACGTCAGCCCCGTTGAGGATGTAACGCCATCTTGTTACGGGCTCAGCAAGAATTTGCAGCAGTAAGGAAACGCCAGTGGGAATATTCTCAAAAACAGCGGGATATCTCAAGGAGCGGCTGGGCAAGACGCGCGATAAAATCAGCACGTCGCTTTCTTCGGTGATCAGTCTCGGCAGAAGAATCGACGAAGCCTTGCTCGATGAGCTGGAAGAGACGCTGATAAGCGATGATATCGGCGTGGAGACGACGGAAAAGCTCATATCGGAGCTGCGCGAAGCCTACCGCAGCAGGCAAATCGCAACGACCGATGATATTATCCCGTTTCTCAAGGAGCACATGAAGAGCTACTGGCCGGACCGCGACAGAGAAGTCCACCTGGCCGAGGCCGGGCCGACCGTTATCCTCGTCGCCGGCGTAAACGGCACCGGCAAGACCACAAGCATCGCTAAACTGGCCCACATATTCAACCAAAACGGCAAGAAGGTCATCGTTGCCGCGTGCGATACGTTCCGTGCCGCCGCAGTCGAGCAGTTGAGCATCTGGGCCGAGCGCATCGGTGTCCAAATCGTCAAGCACCACGCCGGGAGTGATCCGGCGGCAGTCGCCTTCGACGCCTGCGGCGCCGCTCTGGCAAGGAAGGCCGATATTCTGATTCTCGACACAGCCGGGCGATTGCACACGAAAAAGGACCTGATGCAGCAGCTAACGAAGATTCGCGACGTTGTAGCGCGACAAATCCCCGGGACCCCGAATGAAGTCCTGCTGGTCCTCGATGCAACCACCGGCCAAAATGCGATTGTCCAGGCACAGATGTTCACCGAGGCGATTAATGTTACCGGGATTTTTTTGGCCAAACTTGACGGCACCGCACGCGGGGGAATCGTTATCGCCATAAAAGACCAGCTCGATATACCGGTGAAATTCGTCGGTCTCGGCGAAAAGCCGGAGGATATTGCAGAATTCGACCCCACCAAGTTCGTCGAGGCACTGTTCGGCTGACAGTTAACAAGGTGTCCATATTCGGTCAATTGATTTACAGGGAAAGGTCCGGCTTATGGTTTCTTTCAATACTTTGTCGTACAGAAGGGTTCTCGCCCATTTTCTTGTGGGCGTTCTGATCGGCGCAAATGCCCCGGCACAAAACGCGCCGCCTTCGCCGAGGCCTGTTCCGCATCTGCAGGTCATACCAATGCCTTATTCCGAGGCATCGTTTCAGCGAGACGGGGTGGAGATAATGCGATACCATTTCGGCCCGGGCCTTCATCGGCCCTTTTTATCTCCGGTGGTCGGCCCTTCGGGACGCTCGCTTACCCGCATGGGCCACCCTCACGACCCGCAATCGCACAGCCACCACAATTCGCTCTGGATTTCTCACAATGATGTTGATGGGACGAGTTTCTGGAGCGACGCCGGCAAAGGCAGGATTCGCCCAAAACGCATCGTCAAATTCGAGGACGGCGGAGAATGTTCGTCCATCGTCACCGAAAACGAGTGGATAGCCGACCAGGCCAAAGTCCTCCTGCAGGAGACTCGTCGGATAACGGTCCTGCTGCTTGAAAACGACGAGTGGCTTATGGTAATCGATATGGACCTCAAGGCAGTCGATTCGGCGGTTATGCTTGGAAAGACACCTTTCGGGATGATTGGCGTCCGGATGGCAAAGACCATCGGCGTCAACGACGGCGCCGGGAGGATTCGCAATTCCGAAGGTGGCGTCAACGAAAAAGAGATATTCTGGAAGCAGGCCAGATGGGTGGACTATTGCGGAGCTATCACGAATAAGAAAGTAGAAGGCATAACACTCTTCGACCATCCTATGAATCCGAATTTTCCCAGCCACTTTCACGTTCGCAACGACGGCTGGATGGGGGCCTCTCTAACGTTCGATGGGCCCAGAACAATCCAGCCCGACAAACCTCTGCGTCTCCGCTACGGCTTGTACGTCCACAGCGATATGAAGGCCCCGGAGGCCATCGAGGCAAAGTGGAAGCAGTTCGCCAAACTCGGGTCGCTTACGAATCTGGAAGATCGATCCAGCAAGAAGTGATCCACCTCTGGGATTAGTCCGTCCCGGCTGCTTGGATGTTGTCGCGGACTGTTGCGGTGCCGGCGGCTATGGATAGACCGCCAAGGTTTACGATGTTGTCTGCGATTAGGTTGTCCCGGCCGCTTTTGACCTGTATGGACGCCCCCTTTTCAGGCCCCTGGCGACGCTCGATGACTGAGCAGCCGGTCACGCGGCACCGCACGGCGTCCGTCAGCGTGATACCGCGGAACCTGAAATCCAGCACCTGACAGTTGACAATAGACACGTCCCGGCTGCCCCTGACATCAATGGCGCCGCCGCTTTGCGTCGAGCCCTGGAAGCTATCTTCGATGATCGTGTTCGAGAGAATCACCCCTCTGCACCGGTCGATCAGAATCCCATCGACGAGGTGCTTTTCCTTGTGGTCGGGGTTCCAGTCGATAGAATTGTTGCCGGCGATGACGTTGGCGGACTCTTCAAACCATAGAGAATGTGCTGCGGCCGAGTATATGGAGTTGCCGGAGATCGTAATCCCGCGGCAGTCTTTCAAATGAATATTGTGCGTCTGGCTGCCGATTAGATTGCCCGTTATGGCCAGCAGGCCCCCGGTCAGCAGGTTCCTGCCGCCGAGGAACCGGATGTTGGCGCCGTTGGGGCTGGGCCTGGCCTGGATGGTA
>JAGMDR010000067.1 GCA_023128595.1 Planctomycetota bacterium
TAGCCGCATTCTACGGCATATTGCCCGTACTAACCGGACTTCTTTCTCAACATAGCCCAATGATTAACATCGGTTCCGGGAATAGTATCTAACTGGACTAACTTAAATCCATAATGCTCGTACATAGACACGTTCTCGCGATTTTGGGTCTCAAGATAGCAGGGCAAATGCTCCTGGTCTATTCGCCCAAGCATCGGTCTTATCAACGCACTTGAATGGCCTCTTCCCTGAAACTTGGGGTCGATACCGACAAGGAATAAATACCAATGGGGAAAATGTGCGTGCCGATTGTGCAGCTTGAAAGCGTATTTGTTGTAAGCCACTAATCTTGAAATACACTGCCCCATCCTAAAATAATGATAAATAAGCGGAAGGCCCCCAATCCGAATCATTTTCCACAGAGTCATCTCGGCTTTCTCAGATGAAAACCAGACTGAAATTCCTTCAAGATCGGGCGATGTTGCGTAAACTTCACCATACAACACACCAAAACGAATCATAAACTGGAAGATATCAGGCAGCAGAAGCTTTCTTTCCGATGCATCTGGAATGAGACCGGCAAATAACGGGTAATCTTGAAACGCGCGTGCAAACATTTCGGCAGCCGGTCTGATCCGGGCTTTTGTCAAACGGACAAGATTACTTGAATCGGTCATCATAGACATTACGCGAGCGTTCCTCCGCCGGACAGCAAGCTCCTGCACACGTCGGTCATTTTGAAGTCAGGTTTTGTTAGAGCCTCGTAGTTTACGTTACGCCCTCGAGACTAAGGAACGCCGGTACGGCATCTCTCACCAAACAGTAGCTCCTTTCTAAATGATTGATCCAGGCACCAAATATGTGGCCCACCGTGTCAATTCCAGCTTTATCATATTTCTTTCTGCTAACAAAACTTCTGCAAAACTCCGGTCCTGACCCGGCACAGCCGGAACTAAACAGGTTGCTCGTATTCTTTGCCGGAACTTACTTGTCATTTCGCCCGTTTGACTGCTTCATCAAGCGCGCCGTAGCCTGCCTGCCATTCGCTAAGGCGACTGATGTTCTTTTTCTTGGCGATCTTCACGAAGTGGTCGTAGGCATCCTGGATGGAGTTGGGCATTGGCCAATCCGCATTGGCGGCCTTGGCCTTTTCGCGCATTTGAGTCCAGCGCATCATAAACGTGTACATAACCGGAAGCTGCGCGACCTGCACGCGAAACCGCACGTCCGGATCGTCCCGCACCGCCTCTTCGGCGGCCTTGAGATGTGTCCAGCCTTTACTGAGTGTATCGAAGGAAAGGAACTTGGCCGTGTGTTGCGAAAAGCAGCCCAGCCGGTCACCGCTCGCCTCGACCGCATCGTGAGTGACTTTCAGATAATCCTTAATGTGTGGGGCGGCGGGACCGTAATAGCCCGCGATGAACTCATCGATGAGCTCCTGTCCATCTCGCTTCGGGTCCCACAGCAGCTTCGCCAACACCCACGCGCGGAGCTCGGCCATCTCGGCCCCATTGGTTGTATATGCTCCCTGTTCAAAGATGCCCTTGACGTTGTGGTTGGCGAAGAACTTAACGTTCGGCCCCAACACCCGCAGATTCGGATGCGGCATTATATGGTGCCGGAAGTTCGTCGTGTAGTCCCAGATATAGAGCCGATTGCAAATCTTCGACCAGCCCACAATGTCGTCCCGGAACTTCTTGTTGCGCTCGTCCGCCAACGGCTTGCTGAACGAGCACTCAATGCTGCACAGCCGGACTATAACGTTGTCCCGCGGCCGGGTGTGTTTGGGTGGCTTGCGAGTGTACTGATAAGCCAGGGTGCTGATGGCTACGTTGGGAAATTCATCTTCAATATCTTCGGCGACGGCATTTACGAAGCGCAGCAGCAGGCCCGCCGGGCTTTCATCTTCCTTTTCAATAGCCGCGCACTTGCTGCACTGGCAGTTCCCGTGCCAGTCGTTCTGCGAGACCGACGCAATCGTCGCAGCCGGATTCGCTCGCAGCCGGGCCTTGAGGTTCTTGACCAGCTCGGCCCGCATCTCCTCGTTAGTCAGGCAAAGCTGCCCCCGCTCGACCGTTCGCTTGCCGTTAATCTCGCTGAACCATTCAGGATGGTCCTTGAAGTATGTTTGAGGTGGGATTAGCGGATAAAACGTGTGCACGAATCCTTGGTATGTGTGCTTGCCGCCGCGTTTGGCGTCCAACCGGGGCCTGTTTCCGTTGCTCTTGTTGCGAACGGCCCAGTCACCGTCGAAGCCGTCGAACCAGTAAGGCTCTCGATATTCGAGCGGCGGCACGTAACGGACGTTGAGCTTGCGCACATTTAGCGTTGGCTTCTTCGGTATCGTGCTTACTTTCGACGACCACCAGCGGCAGCCGCAATAGTCTTCGAGGAACGTATAAACCGCGTACAGCGTCCCCCGCGGATGGCCGCCGGTCAATATGAGGTCCTTTTTCACGGTACGGATCAAAATGCCGTCCGTGCCCAGCTCCTCGGTTGACAAGTCCGCCGCCGCCAGCTTCGCGGCCCCCGGCCCCACCAGCACCCGCGGCCCATCACCGGCAGGGGGGCCCGCAATCTCAAACTCCGCACCTGTTATCTGCTTGAGAAATTCAGTTAGCTCTCCCGCGGCGTGCCGCACCGGCTCCGGAGCGTCCGCCCCCACAACGATTACCGCCTTAGCCTGGCCCTTCCGCGCAATTGCAACTCCATACACGCTGGAAACAGCAGACCCGAACGCAATAGCAACGAGTGCTAACGCAATTCTGTTCTTTTGCCAAATCATGACAGCCTCCTATAAATAGTGACATGAACATTTCCGATAGATTTTTTGGGGATACCCTTAGCTGCTTAGGTCCCACTTTCTCGCCAGGTCTTCAAGATGACTTGTTATGTCCCTGTATTTTGCTTTGCCGTAAAGATTCTCTGTTTCGCCGGGGTCTCTTTTCAGATTGTACAGTGCGCCGTCCTTGTCCGCGACGCGCTCGTCCATAAAATAGATGAGCTTCCATTCCTTCGTCCGCACCATAACGCGCCGCCCCGTGTCCCCGCGCAGCTCTTGGTACATCGACCCGCTGTGGTCGATCTCGCAAAAAGTAGCTTCCCGCCACTGCTTGACCTCGCCGCGCACCAAAGGCATAAGACTTCGCCCG
>JAGMDR010000068.1 GCA_023128595.1 Planctomycetota bacterium
ACCTTGCCCGTCGGCAGCAGCCCCGGACAGCTCATAATAAACGGCACCAATACATTCTGCTCATAGAGGACCCGCTTCTTCCAGAGCCCGTGCTCGCCCAATTGAAAGCCCTGGTCCGAATTGACGGCGATGATCGTATTGTTCAGCAGCCCCGCTTTCTTGAGCACGGCCACTAACCTGCCGACCTGGGCATCGACCAACGACACCATCCCGTAATACGTCCCCCGGCAAATCCCAATCTGTTCCTTGGTCAAATCGAGCCCGCCGGCATAAACGCGAAGCTGCTCGGCCTCGAAGCGGGGCTTACTCCTCAGCTCATCCTCGCTCGGCAGCGGCAGGGCGATCTTGTCGGGATCGATAAAGTATTCGCGAGGCACCCGGCAGGGGACGTGCGGTGCGTGGAACGAGACCCGCAAGAAAAACGGCTCGGCGTCGGCTATCAGCTCCTTCAAAGTCTCGACGCCCAAATCGCCCAGCCGCCACGTCTGGGTATCTTCCGGGGCATACGGTACGATGCCTCCGATCATCCATCTGTGCGTCTTGATATTGACCGGTCGATATTGGAACCCAGCGGCCTTGTCGAATTTCTCCTTGCCCTGCGGGCCTCTCGGTTTGCCCAAGAAATCTATCAGCGCCGGCCGGTCGCCCTTACTCACCCAGTCCCTTTGATATGCGTGGCGCTTGCCGACGTTGACGGGACTAATTCCAATCTGCTTCCAGGCATTCAGGATGTTGGGCACATCCGGTTTGGCCCTGTTCATATACTCGCCCGGCACCTCCGGCGGCTTTCCCATCGCCGTGACCCCGAACGTATGGCAATAGTGCCCCGACTTCATCGATCTTCTCGAAGGCACGCAGACGGGGTTTTGAACAATCGCACTGGTGAACCGCACCCCTCTTTGGGCGAGCCGGTCCATATTCGGCGTCCGCGCCCACGCCTTGCCATAGCATCCCACCGCATCGGCACGCCCGTCGTCCATCATTATCCAAAGTATATTCGGCCGATTTGTTTTCTTCCTGGCGCTGCGCCGTCTCCTCTGTCCAAAAGCCGCGCTGCCTGCCAGGCCCGCCCCAATACTCGTCTTGATGAAATCCCTGCGATTCATACCACTCATAAGATGACCCTCAATGACACCACCTGTTCAAATCAACACAGCCATTTCACAATGTCCGCATACTATCTTAGACCCTCCGTATATGCAACCTCTGCCCCGACAACCCCACACCAATATGTAGCCGCGCAATTCACTGCTTGCTGCCGGCTCTCTCCTACTTTCGTTGGCTCCTCTTTTTCCTCTTGCGACCTGCACTGTCGGACTCAGAGGACTGCTTGACGAAGCTCGGCTCGAACGGTCCTGTTCCCTTGATGGCCCAGGCCAGACCCGCCTTGACCACCTGGTTCGCTACATACGGATCCTTGAACTTTCTGCCGTAATCCTCCAGCTCACGCGAGAGCTCCCGGACCCTCTCGCGATACGCCGGGGCGGTGAAAAAGTTCTCCAGCTCATCCGGATCCTTCTCCAGGTCGAACAGCCACGGGTCGTCCACACTCGAATACACTAACTTATAGCGGTTCGTTACCGCGGCCAGCCAAATCGTCCCGTCGCTCTGCCTGCCTGTGCTGCGGACAAACGTGATGTCGTTCCAGCCCGCCGGGGCTCGGCCTTTGGCAAAAAGCTCTGAAGCATCACGTCCCTCTTCTTTGCCCGCTGTCTCACAATCCATCAGGCTAAGGACCGTCGGTAGAAAATCCACGCATCCAAGCGTCTCGTCGAGCACCGCTCCGGCCTTTACCTTCCCCGGATAGTACATAACGAACGGGATCTTCGCCGAGCCTTCGAACGGTACGCCCTTATTCTGCCTATGATGCTCACCCCGCAAATCGCCGTGATCGGCAGTGAACACAACTATCGTGCTCTTCATCAATCCGTTTTTCCGCAGGGCCCCAAGAATCTTGCCCACGTTATCGTCAATACACTTGACCATACCGTAATACTTCGCCATCCCATTGAACCCGCCGCTTGGCTTTCCCCAGTTCGGCACCCGGTTCGTGCCCACGTCAAACGTCCTCGGGTTCTTGTACTGCTGATCGTTGAACATCGTATCATAAGGAGGCCGTACCGTATCAGGCCCGTGCGGATCAGGAAAGCTGACCATATAGCAGAACCGCTCAGTTTTATGCTCGTTGATAAAATCGACCGTCTTGTCGGCAAGAAAATCGGTCGTAAAAGACTTCTCATCGGCGCCCGCCACACTGTAATTGGGATTGCCACCCTTGCGGGCCTTGACCCTTGGCCCGGCCGGCGTATCCTCTAACTGCTTCCAGTGACCGCGATTAAACATGTACCGGTTGTCCCCGAAGCCGAACTTGCGCTTCGGCTCCCACTGTGGCTTGCCGAGACCGTCCAGGTGCCACTTGCCTGCATACCCGGTCGCATAACCTTTGCGCCTCAATATCTCGGCAAACGTGATAATGCTGTCGTCCATCGGGATGTTGTTTGTCACCACCGGCGTATTCTGTGGATACCGCCCCGATACAAACGCCCCCCGCGAAGGCGAGCACACCGGCGTCGTCGCATAAAAGCTCGTACACAAGGCCCCGTTCTTGGCCAGCCAGTCGATGTTCGGCGTCTCCACAACCGCATCACCCCACATCAATGCCTGTTGCTTCGACATCACTGCCCGGTAGCAGCCCAACGTACGGAAATTATGCTCGTCCGTATGGATGATCACAAGATTGGGACCCTTCCGGCCCTGTGCAAGCGCCCCGCGGCTGAACAAAAACGCCGCGGCCAAACCCGAACTCTTCAAAAAATCTCGTCGCTTCATCATATTACTCCTTATCAAGAAACTCGTAAGGCGGGCTTTAGCCCACGATTAAACTCCGGTGCCGGCCTCAAGGGCATCGCCCCGCCCGAGCTTGTCGAGGGCTTGGGGACGGCCCCTCCCGAAAACAGCAAATAATAAATCACTACCACCTTTTGCCGGCCCAGCACACTAACCTGCCGTCTTTCAGTGACATATACAGCTTGCCCTTGGCGGCGATCAGCCCGTCAAAGACCGGCGGACTCTCCAGCTTGTACTGAGCCAGCTTCGACCCGTCAGCCGCCGAGACCGCTAACAGCACGCCGCCCTTACGCCTGCGTATCGCCCCCGAAGGACCTTTCGGATCGTAAATGTTCGGCGTCCCTGCGATGAACACGGTATCACCTGCCTTGACCATCCCTTTGGCTCTGACCTGAACATAGACCATCCACTTGCCGGTGTACGCAAACGGATAGGCGCCTCTCTTTTTCTTGCGTCTCTTGGCGCTTTTCTTTACGTCGTCGGTTTTGCCGGCGGGTTCAGCACCTTTCGACTTCTGATCTATGGTCCCGGCAAAGAGGGCGTAGCCGGATTCCCGCGGGTCGAACACAGAATGCCTGCCCAAAGGATAGGCCTTCATCCCGAAAACATCTTTGCCGTCCAATGTCAAAATCTCACCTATGGGTTTGTCGTTTCTGCCGTCAAACGGATATAACTGCGGCGTACTCCCATACCGCAGCACTGTATCGACCATCCAGCCCGTCCGATGGTTCCACGAATCGTCCAGAAACCCTGCCGACGCAAACAGGTGCGGCTCTGTGACGTTCTTTACCGGATTGCACGTAAGGTCAAACGCATTGTTCCGCAAATACAACAGCTTGCCGTCACTGGCTAAAATGTCGGACAGCCCGCCTTCGACGTCCTTGCCGCCCGCGCTGCGTACAACTTGGTGTCGTCCTTCTTTATCCCACGGCCCGCTGAATACGTACTCATGGCGTTTTTCTCCGCTGGGCGGGTCCAGACCGTACAGATATATCCCCCCGTCCAGAAACGTTGACCTGCCCGCAGTAAAATACACCGTCTCATTTACAACAAGCACGCTGCCGTGCACCGGCCAGGCCGACTCAACCTGCTCCCACACCCCGATAAGACGCTCGCTCGGCGCCGCCCTGAACCGCCAGGCAACCACCCCGTCCGAGGCTCGCAAACAATACACCCAACCGTCCGCAGACCCGAACAGCGCCAGCCCCTTATATATCGTCGGCGGAGAGTCCACCCTTCCGCCTGCAGTATAGCTCCACACAACTTTCCCGTCCTTCTCATCCAGCGCATAAACCGTATGCGAATCAACGCTGCAAACAAAAACCTTCCCCTCCGCCGCGACCGTCTGGCTCAGCCGACCACCAAGCTTAACCTCCCACGCCTGCTTTATGTCCTTAGAAACCCCGGACGCCGTCGCACCGCCTCGCGCCGCATTATGGCGGAACATCGGCCACTCGCCACCCTTGGTGGTTCGCGCCCCTGTTTTCACCCGCGTCGCCTTGCCGTAAGCAGGTCCTTTCTCAAAAACCGTCTGACCTCTCCCTTCTGCCCTCTGACCCGCCGGCGCCAGAGCAAGGTAATTATTGAGCTTCACCGACCTGTTGCATTCGCAATTGTCCGGCGTTGCGTACAAAAGGCCGTTGCAGGGCACGATCCCGTACTGACACGTACCCCGCACAAAATTATGAGAAATGTCGTCAGTCGTCCCCAAAGGTAAGAACTCAACGCCGTTGGCCCCGATCAAAAGGTACTTCACCGTCGCCTTGTCACGATAGCACCGATGATGACTCATCGTATCCTTATGAGGCCTCCCGATGCTCGCCTCTTCTACTCCCGTAAGCGGGTTGAGCCCTCCTTTGCCACCGAGACCGGGCCATACCAGAGAATTGGCGAGGAATATGTTCGGCGCCGAGACCGGATGAGCTTCTCGCGAGCCCGTGTTCCACAGTTTCTTCCCGTCTTTCAGTGAGAATGCCTCCAGTGTCCTTCCATCCGCGCAATAGACAGCCTCGGCCCCGATTACGACAACACCCGGAGTCCCGGGACCCTTGATCGTCGTCGTCCGCGGGACCCGCCACAACTGCCTGCCTGTCGCCTTGTCCACACACACTAAATGAGTCTCATTCAAAAACACCGCACACTTGCCCCGCACCGCAAGTGACATAGCCTTATAGCCCTTGGTATCGGCACCCGATTTCTCCCATAGCTTCCGCCCCGAATCCGCATCTATCGCCGCAATCGAGCAGACAGGGTTGTTCACAATCCAGGGATCGTTTTCCAAATCGTGTTTGTATTTGGCCGACCTTTCCTTCAAATAATTCAGACCCGTCGGATACGTCGGATCCCCCACAGCCAAATACAATGCCCCGTTCTCAAACAGAATCTCCTGAGTTGCCTCCGTCGCCTTGTAAGTCTTCAGGACTTCACCCGTCGCACTATCCAGGGCCGTAACCGGCCCGTGCATTCCGAGGGTGACATACACACGCTTAGCCGTCGCAACCAACCGCCTTGGCTGCTGCACAGGACCCGTTCGGTGCGGCCGTGAAACAGGCTCCCATTCCCGAATCGGCGCTTTCCAAAGCAGCAGTCCGTTAAACGCATCCCTTGCCTTGACATACCACTGCCCCGGCCGGTAGGGTAGCTCAATCGGCCCGTTGTCCTCGATCGAGAATATCCGCCCGCCCGCCGACACCACCGCACGGACCCCGCCAATCGTATCGTGATGCCGGTCCGTTTTCGGCTCCTGCATCCACTGCATACGCCTCGGCGGCCCGACAACCGTATCGTTCGCCACCGCATTATTATCCGGCCCATGCAGGTAATGCGACCACTGATCTATCTCCTTCGGCCAGGCCTTGACTGTTTTCTCCCACTTGTCTCCTTTCTTCATCAAAGCCACGCCCTTTGGAACAAGCACGCGCATCATCTCATCCATGGAAATCGCACCCGCCTCCTCCGCGATAATCAGATTGATCAGGTTCTCCGCGTACGGCAGCCTCCTCCCGCTCAGCTTCATAACCGAGACCCGTCCGTACATGCCGCGCGACTTTATGTTCTCGCGCGCCTTCTCTACGTTCCGCGTATCTGCATCAAGTCCGTGCACAAGGAATCGCTCGTTGACAAGGAGCTCCGCAGTGCCCTTGCCGTCCCCGCACCCGAGATGCACTATCAGTCCGCCCTTGATCGGCGAAGATTTCACCACCTCTCGCAAATCCCCCCCAAATACAGGCCCGATCATACAACAACACAACAAGGCCCACTTTCCCCGCTTGATCATTTTGTCCCTTTCGTAGTTTCGATGCCATACTTGCTCATAAGCGCCCCCTCGACCGTCTCTCGATCGCCGGCCGACAGCACCTCGTTGTACTGATAGAACTCGGCGATTAGGCCGGCAAAGTCGGCCGGATCACTGCTGTTCTTCCCGTCGTGGAGTTTCGTCGCCCCTTCGACATGGCCGAGCGCACAATCGTCCGAGTGGCCATACAGTTGACCGATACCCTCGACACTGCCAATGCTCAGGCCGTTGACATATCCCTCGAATGTCCCGGAGTCGGCATCCAGCACCAGCGTCGCTACGGAAGCAATGTCGCGCCAGGCGGGCGCATTTAGGCCCGTCGGACCCCACTGTGGTTCGTCATCCGTAACATTCCACCCGTTGATATACAGATTGCCGCCGTCCAGATAAAAGCTAAGGCCCCGGGTCCCGCCCCCTTGTTCCCAGATCACCTGTCGCCTAATAATATCACTGCTGGTTTTGAAGACGACTATCAGTGTCTTTGCCGAATAAGGCCCGCCCGTGTTAATGTCTTTGCTGTCAGCGACATCCAGGTGTTGGCCGGTCCCGTGAAAAGCAACCGCAGGTTGACTGTTTATGCCCCGCTGCGCCCAAACCGGTCTGCTGGCTGAGGTTCCCTGCCTGGCGTCATTGTTATTTGCCTGATCCTGCCAGTTGTTAATGTAAAGGCCGGCTCTCTTGACACCAATACCGGCGATCAGTTTCATCACCGGCTGAACACCCGCGCCGGCGGAAACTTCGTCGGAGAAAGCTGATTCATATCCGAAGGTATCCTCAGCCGTGACGGCATAGTAATAAGTTATGCAATTTGCGACGTTGGCATCTACATATTCCGAATCGGTCAGCAGTAACTGGTTGAGCCGCTCGTAACCCGAGCCGGGCCTGAGCGAACGATACACGTTGTAGCCGGCGAGGTCTGTTTCGCTGTTGTCGTCCCAGTCAAGTGAAATCGCACTCTCTCCCGGTCCAGTGGTAAGGTCCTCAGGAGCCGCGGGATGAACACCTGCAAGCCAATGTGCCGCCGTGATTGTATAGTCGCCAAGGCTGACACTGCTGCTGACTGTCTGATCGGCCCCGCTGCACCACTCGTTAAGAGGGCCGCATTCGTCCTTGAGCCACTCGGCCGCAAGCAGGTCAAGATCGATGATGTCCACGTCGTTGTCCTGGTCCAAATCGCCCGGCCTGAACACGCGGATTTCGATGTCATCGTAATACGACGCGCCGCCGTCAAACGTCGTGATACGCAGCCTGTATTTGCCCCATTGTGAGAACCCTGCCGTTGTCTCGGCGGCACAGGGATCGCCGAAAGTAACATCACCGGGACCGTCAAGCTTGGCCCAGCGCGCTGTTACACCGATTGGCGCACTGTACGGGTCGCACGGATCGACTCGCGGCAGTCCGTCGTCGGCCACCGCAGCACCCAGCACCGCTTTGGCTCTCGGATAGATCCCTTGGTCCTCGCCGGCTTCGACTACCGGGGGATAATTGCCGCCCACAAAACACCGAACTTTGCCGTTTTGCAGCGAAACATACAGCCGTCCGTTGGCCGCCGCCATCCCATCCCAGACCGGCAGCGCCGCGAGCTCATATTCTGCCACGCTGTTGCCGTCTGCAGTGGACACGGCCCGCAGCAAACCGCCTCTTTGACCGTTGAGCGCAGCGTCCTGCTCGTACAGCTTTGCAGGAATGTTCGGGTCCGTATCAGGATCGTTCGGGTCTGCAGACCAGTGATCGAACGCCTCTTCTTCATCTACTACGTCGGGCGCCCCGGCGATGAACAATATCTTGTCCGCCAGGACCATCGCCTGAACCAGAATCGGCACCGAATCCTTCGCCCAGTGATACTCGATACTCTGGCTTTCGGGATATTTCTCAACGGCGAAAAGCTCGTATTCCAGCGGCGTGGACCACTTATAGTATTGGGGCAGACGTCCGAATCCATATATGCGTGAATCGTCAAACGCCATTATTCGCCCGGCCGGAGCGTACTTGCCGGCTCTGTGGTAACCCCCGGCTCCGGAAGCCCAGCTTCTCCCGAATACCCAGTAGGTTCGGTGCATGTAATGGTCGTCCAGAAAACCGGTCGGGCAGAATAAATGCATTCCAACGCCGTACTGCTGGGAACCCTGCACGTTGTGGTCGCCGGAGTGCGGCGGGATCTGTTGGCGGTTGCCTTGAAGGTCGAACCGCTGCGACCGCATATACACATATTCACCGTCACTCGACAAAATGTCCGGCAGCGCGACAGGCATGTTCAGCCTCTTGACGTGCACTTGCAGGTTCTCGCCGGAGTCCGGATCGTTTTCGTCGAGGATTCTTTCGGAGATCTTGCCGCCGGTCATCGGGTCCAGCCGCAGGAATCGCAGGCCCCCGTCCAGGAACATCGACCTGCCGGCGACGCAATAGACCATAGCTTGCCCTGGGCCTGTCGAAGGGTCGTTCAGGACAAGCACGCTGCCGTGCACCGGCCAGACCGACTCGATCTGCTCGAACGCCGTCATCCTAAGCTCCTCCGGGGCCGCCTGAAACCGCCAGATCAGCTTGCCGTCGGAGGATCGAAGACAATACACCCATCCGTCAGCCGACCCGAAAAGGACCCTTCCATTGTAAATCGTCGGCGGTGAATCCACTCGACCACCGGTAGTATAACTCCACAGCACCTGGCCCGTATCTTCATCGAGCGCATAAACTGTGTGTGTGTCCACTGATGCCACATAGACCTTGCCGTTGGCGACTACCAGGGCACTAAGCTTGCCTCCAATATCTGTTTGCCAGGAGGGTTTCAAATCGCCCGGGACAATCGACCGCGTGTACCCGCTGCGGGTGGTCTCGCACCGATAGGTGGGCCAGTCTTCGTCGCCCGGCACCGCCCCCGGCGCCGTACCGTAGGCTGGGCCTTGCTCAAGTCTGTCGGCATCGGAAGCCGTCTGCGGGTACTGTCGGTCCGTATATTCAGGCGCCAGCGCACAAAATCCATAAAGCTTCGCCTCAAAGAAGCATGCGCAATTGTGCGACGGTGCATACACCAGACCGTTGCACGGCATTATGCCGTAAAGGCAGCCCCCGCGGAACCAATGGTGCGTCGTCCAGCTTTCCGCTCGAAAATCGATAAATTCGGTCCCTGCTCTTGCTAACAGAAGGTACTTGTCCGTCGCCTTGGCCCGATAGCATCTATGATGGAACCAGTCTATATCAACATCCGGAGGGAACTGTCTCTTGACTTCGCCGGTATATGGGTCCCACCCTGTGAATATACCTGAGTGACTGCTGCCTGCGGTTGCTCCCACCCATGCCAGTCCATCGACGACAAGAAGATCGTATGGACAATTGTGCCCCGTACGTTCGTGGGTGTCCGTCCACAATATCTCGCCGGTGTCCGCCGAGAGCCCTGTCAGCCCCCTGCTTGCGTCTCCGCCTTCGAACAACACAACGCCGTTATATACCACGAGTGTCGGCCCGAAGTTGGTCGGCATAGGGGATCTTCTTGCCACCGCTGCCGAGCTCCATAGCTGATCGCCGGTTCGGCGATTCAGACAGATGACCTTCTCGCCGTCATGAAAGAACACCCTATTGGCATCGGCCGCCAAAGTCAGCGGGGCGGCCGGATACTGCTTCTGCCAGAGAACCTCCCCGGTCTCGGCCTCGATGGCCATGATCCGGCGATTCGCCTCGTCCCAAGGCCATTCATTCGCCACCCGGGTCTTGGCATTGCCAATCCCTCTGTGTATAGGTCTGTACTCGTTCCACAACGTCGCCGGCGGACTATCCTTGACCACAACAAACAGAACACCATCCGAAAAAATCACCTCTTCGGTCATCTCTGTGTCATTGTATGTCCGGATCGTCTCGCCGGTGGCCGCGTCAAGCTGGCTCAGCGAAGTCGCATCAAGGCCGAGCGTAACGTAAACCCGCTCTCCGACCGCTACCAGCCGGCGCTGAGGCAGGGCGGGGCCGCTCTTGAACGGCCATAATTGCGTAACCCATGACGAAATAGGCCGTTTCCAAAGGATGACGCCGTTGAATGCGTCACGCCCAACCAGCGCCCATTTCGACGGCAGTTGAATGCAGGCACGCGAGCCTTCGTCAACGATATAAAAAATACGCCCGCCCGCCGAGACACACGCAGTGGTGCTGGCCATACGGTCGTGATGCCGCGACCATTTCGGGCTTCCGACCCACTGAAAACGCCGAGCCGGCCCGACTACCGAATCGTGAGCGACGGCATTGCCGCCGGCGTCGTAAAGGTAATGCGTCCATTCGTCAATCTCTGCCGGCCGAGCCTTGACCGTTTTCTCCCACCCTTGTCCGTTCCTGACCATAGCGGCGCCCTTAGGAGCCAGCACGCGCATCATCTCGTCCATCGAAATCGCACCCGGCTCCTCTGCTATAATCAGATTGACTAAGTTCTCCGCATAAGGCAGCCTCTGCCCGCCTATCTTCATAACAGAAACCCGCCCATAGACGCCCTGCGATTTTATGTGCGCTCGCGCTGTCTCAACGTTCGCCGCATCCGCATCGAGTCCATGCACAAGCCAGTCTTGGTCAATGAGCAGCTCAGCCGTACCTTTGCCGGCCCCACACCCAAGGTGCACTATCAACCCCCCCGTAAACCCGGACGATTCGAGCACATCCAGCACATCCTGCCCGAACGCAGGCTGAATGAGACAACATAACAGGATCCACTTGATTATTCTCATCACTTTGCTCCTTAACGGTCAGTTTGAATACATTGTACCATATTTGCAGCCTTTTTGCACCCGAGAATATACATACCCCCGGCCGCCGCCATAATAACCAAAACTCTCATAGATCTCCCTGTTACTGAGAATCTGTAGAATACTGATTTTTCCAAATATGGTTTAGAGATTGTTGATTTTTCCCATCAAATGGCTGTCAAATCATTTTCCGCCATTTATCCCCCCGATTTCAGATTTGTTTCGGACTTCGTACTTCGTATTTTGAGTTTTTCGTCCCGATTTTCGGGACGAAATTTTCTTGCCTTTCCCGGCCACCTCCCCTATCATTTACTCAAACCTATCTTATGAAAAAGCTTTGGGAAACAGAAAAATGACGAGGAAATTACCGGTCATAATAGACAATCGCAACAGTAACACCGTATTGCAGCCCCTTCAAAAGCTCCTACCGAACCTCCAAAGGAGATCCCGATACATCGGGGCGCAACCGTGCACTTTGAAAAACCTTTAATTATCATCAAAAATACTATTTCCCCACTCCGGATTTTGCTATACTGGATTTACAATATAGCATACTAAGGATGATTCGTTGGAAAGGATATGGCAATAATGGACTCATGCGTAATCACGCTAACACCGGGAGACATTAAGAACAACAAGTTGAATATACGTCCGTGTGGCCTCAAATTCTTTCCCAAAGATATCCTTGGCGGCTCATCTAAAAAAGTCGGCCTCGGCACTCCAATAACATTGCGCGTCGAAGGTCTGCCGGAACCTATAAAAACCGACATCCCAACGGAGAAAATTACAAAACGACCCCGATGGATGTTCAGAGAAAGAACTTGGGTCTCAGATTTCATACGCGCTAACAGCCTTACCGCAGGAGACAAGGTTGTAATCCGCCGGCTTTCAAATAAAAAGTATGAACTTATCCCCAAACTGAAAAAACTGAAATTCATTGACTTGTTTGCTGGCATAGGCGGTACACGCTTAGCCTTTGAAAAAGCAGGTTGTGAATGTGTATTTTCCTCTGAATGGGACAAGTTCGCGCAACAGACATACGAAGCTAATTTTGGAGAAAAACCTCATGGAGATATCCGTGAGATTCAAAGCTCCGAAATCCCGGACCACGACATACTCGTTGCAGGTTTTCCCTGTCAGCCCTTCTCAATTTCAGGCGTTTCAAAAAAGAAGTCGCTTGGGAGACCTCATGGCTTTGACGACCCAACACAGGGTACTCTTTTCTTTGAGATAAAAAGAATACTACGTGACAAAACGCCATCTGCATTCCTTCTCGAAAACGTGAAACACCTGAAGCGACACGACAAAGGCAACACCTATCGTCTGATCCGTGACATTCTCGAAAAGGACCTTGGTTACACCATTTTCGACGAAGTTCTGGACGCAGATGCTTATGTTCCTCAACACAGAGAGAGAATATTTATAGTTGGTTTTCGGGAACCCGCTTTTTTTGCATTTCCTCATTTTGAACCTCAGGGAAAACCGAAATTCAGGGACATTCTTGAACAAAACGTTTTTGAGAAATATACCTTAACCGATCACCTATGGAATTACTTGCAGGACTATGCAAAAAAGCACAAAGAAAAGGGAAATGGTTTCAAGTATGGTTTAACTGATTTAAGTGGACGTTCCAGAACGTTGAGTGCCAGATACTATAAAGATGGTTCCGAAGTTCTTGTTCCTCAACGCAAAGGAAAAAATCCACGACGATTAACACCAAAAGAATGTGCTAACCTGATGGGTTTTACGCAGTTAAAGCCTGATTTCAATATTCCTGTATCTGATACACAGGCCTATAAACAGTTCGGAAATTCAGTTGTTGTACCACTTGTACATGATATAGCCAAAGCAATTGTCCGAACTTTTAGAACTTCACGTATTTAAGGATACTTATACCGTAAGGCACAAAATGGCATTTGAAAGTTTGGCATATCGATATTCTTTTAACATACCCAATTTTCCCGAACGGTGGCTTCCTTTGATACATTTTTACGACCCAGACCTACCTTTATTCCCAATCTACTACTTTCACGTTTTGCCAGAAGATTTGTCCGAAAACCACCGTCCGCGAGATAACGAAAGAGCCTTTGGTTACATAGAAAAAATGAACATTTCTGAGAACAATGCTGCTGAAGTTACCATCATTTCTAACAAAGACTTAAGTAACCGCGCTAATGATCGTTATCTAGAACCTGTCACGAATGAGGTAAAGGAACGCTTTGGAGTTCGTGACCCAGTTACAACTGATAACATACGGAACGTTTTTTCGGCACCACTCAACCGCTCAAACCGTGTTCTTTCCGAAATCTGGGAAAGGGTTGTCTCCAATGCCTATGGCAATCTTCTTCCTTTTGGTCGGCTTTGGGACGAAACTCTTGGACTGGCAAGATTCGTAGCGTCTTGGTATTCACAGAGTGGTCGAAAAGGCGAACTTATACAAACGCACTACTTTGCTTCGAGATTTGGTGTTCGTATACAGTCTTCAGGACAAGTACCGCAGTTAGATTTCTTTTTGCTCCCGACCATTAAGGAGTTGACAAATTCAAACAATCCTCTGGTGAGCTTCCCAGAATATTCAAAACTTGTTCGTATAGCCCGAGAATTTCAACAGAATTACTGTTCGACAATAAATATCGATAGCATTACATTGTCAAAATTCAGAAATCCCTTTCCGGGAAATTTTAATACTAGCGGCATTATGTCTATCCTAAGAGACGCATGCATTCCGCAGGATTGTAGAGAGCTTGCAATAGAGTGTTTTAACGCATTTGGTAAGGGCCCCCAGAGAACCGTGATCTTTCTTATGCTCTTGGATGATTTAAGGCAAAATAGGCTGAATCCATCAGCTTTAACTTCCCCCCAGTGTGGTTCTATTTATGACAGTCTTAAAAGAGAATCAACATATCAATCACCTAAGGCTATTCAGATATATGCTCAGCAGAGTTTTGGAAATCCTTCGGCAATGCCAATTGATACTTGGATAGAAACCTTCTTGAAGTGGCCTTTAAATGTATGGCCAATAGAGCGAATCCCAAATAAATATAATTATGTATTTTCTCTCGCTATGAATCTGGGCAAAGTTGAAAGGTTGCTTTGGGTGACAGCTCAAGCTCGCAAGGTGCATTCATCTGCATGTAATGATGCTTTATGGTGTATGAAATACAGCTCAAACCGCAAACCTCGTGGTGCAAATCCACTTGCTTGTAATATTTGTTTGGACGCTATAAGAAGTTGTTGTCCCGCCTTTGAGCAAATCAAGGATAAAATAATATCTTTCAATAATAATATTCCACAGGGTGCTACTTTTTTTGTCAAAACGAGTGCTGAGAATAATACTACACCGAACCAAAGTTTTAATAGTTGTCGAGGGAAAAGTATATACTCTGAGGTGCTTGATGATTTTTCCCCAGCAGATGAACCCAGTGGTTTCTCATCTTTCCCAACATCCAGACACACGGGAAATCCTTTATCTGTTGAAGAGTTTGTTCGCATTTATTAACTGTCCGAGGTGCTTTGCATGACGGATGTCCTTACAAAAGAACAACGGTCATTCAATATGTCTCGTATTCGTAACAAGAATACCCGTCCTGAAATTCTTCTCCGCTCAATAGTTCATCGCATGGGTTATCGGTATGCACTTCATCGTAAAGACCTGCCGGGTCATCCGGATATGGTTTTGACCAAACATCATAAAATCATATTTGTACACGGTTGTTTCTGGCATATGCATAAATGTCGCTATGGTAAAGTCAAACCTGCAACCAATGCTAAATTCTGGCAGACAAAACGTGAAGGTAATGTTGCCAGAGATAAAACAAATCTGCGTAAACTGCGTAGAGACGGTTGGAAAGTTCTTGTAATTTGGGAATGCCACACCCGCAATCTCGAAAAACTTTCAAACATACTTGCACATTTTCTTTCTTCTTAACCCAACCACGCCCCCCCCACGAAAAGAAAAAATTTAAAGCCAACTCTACCGCACTCAGATACCCCACAGCCTCCCAACCCCGTCAAGCAAAATAATCGCTGGCCCCCAATCCCCCAGCCTCTGCCTTACGCCTTGCGTTCTTATGCTCTTGTGCCCTTATGCTCTTATGCTCCCAGAATTAGCTTGACATCCAACTCTCTTTCGTGTATAATGCCTATCGAACTAATAGCCACTAAATACTAAATACCAAATACCAAATACTAAATCCGGAGGGTAAAATCATCATCACCATCAACCGCCCAAAATCCCCAAATCACCTATATATCCTGAGCAA
>JAGMDR010000069.1 GCA_023128595.1 Planctomycetota bacterium
CCCGGGGCCTCCTCCGGGCTCGGACCCAAAGTCAAACCTTCGAAATCCTCTGCAAGGGTTATGACTCTTTCCTCCAGAAGGCTCCCGGCTCGGACGGTGTCAATCGCCCGCGACCCGTCGTTTCCGGCGTTGAGCATGCCGAACGTGATGACCATCTTTTGAACCCCTGTGGGGTTGTTCAATGGCCAATAACCTATCAGCCCATCCCGGGTCGAAGCGGCGCCGATACCCACAGAAATGAAAGTACCCCCTAAAACTGCAAAAACAAAAATACGTCCAAACGCGCCCATCTTAGGCTTCTTCCGAGGCCTTTTCATCGTGAAACAGCCAATCTTCAAACTCAATTCCTTACGCTGTTGTTATGTACTTTCTTCCGACATATCCTGTTCGGGGACGATGTGGATTATATTACAACAGGCTCTTAACCCCGTCAATAACGAACTGATAACCGATTGCTCGAGTCCTTTACTTGCTGTTTGCTTCCATCTATGACTCGGCATTTCGTGCGTTACTGTTTAATTTTATGTCCTGCGGGCAGCCAGCTAAAAATGCACCCCGGACGCATTTGTCCGGGGTGTATTCAACCCATTAGAACAAAACCACAAATCTGTAACTGGAAACTTGCGGCTTAGCGTTTTTTTCTACGAATCAAAGCAACGCCGCCCAGACCAAGCAGCACAAGCGTGGCCGGCTCAGGAATCAGGACCGTGTAGGCACCGTCGGTAATAATCCCATACGAACCAGTGGGAAGGATCTTACCGGTGTCGACCAAGTTCTGCATACCGGCTTCGTTGAGTGCCGAGCCGTTGATCCACAGTTCGCCGGCCGTATAGACGATTTGACTGTCAGTCATGTTGAATTCCAGGTCCTCGCCCAGAAGCTTACCGCCGTTGAGGAAGATTCGCGACTCGCCGGTATCGCCTCCACCACCCACGCCGAGCCGGATCTGCGTAGCAGCAGTCATCAGGCCATCGTTGATCGTCAGGTGGCTGATTCCGTCGAGGTTCCAGGAAACGTCGAGGGTCCCGCCGCTATTCCAGGTCCCGTCGTTGAGCGTGAAGTAGGCGGTGCCATTGGAGGCGTCGTCGTTGAAGTAGCAGTTGCCGGCGGTAGTGACGATACCGCTGTCCATCACCACCTGGCTAAATGAAGCTTCCCCGCCGCCCTCATCATTCATGTAGAACTTATTTCCGATGTCGATCACAGAGTTGCCGCTGATGTTCAGGTAACCTGTACTGCCGTCACGGTTAGCGATAATCAAATTTGAACCGATATCAACAATACCGTCAATGATGTTCAACGTCCCAATACTAAGGTCGTCATCACCAACCTTTATTTGCCCAGCAGCGGTCAGCCTACTTCCGCGGAGGACATCAACCCGACCTTTGGTATTGCCATGGTCGGCGACCCAAACAGTCCCATCGATATTAAGCGTACTGCTATTGTCCAGGGTGAGAAGGCACGTGTTCGAGCCGTCGCGGGCGCCGTCAGGGCTAAGACCGGGGGAACGGTTGACCGTGTCCCCATTGATGAGGACGACCCAGTCGGAGTCCTCGTTCATGTACTCGTCGCCGAACTGCTCATTTGGCCAGGTGTAAGTGGTTCCGGTTGTGGACCAGTTAGCAACACTATCCCAGTTGCCGTCAGCTTCGCTGCCGTCCCAAACGTACAACCCAGCTTGGGCTGCGCTGCTTAGCACAAGAACTGCGGTGGCCATAGCTAATAAAACAATCTTACTTTTCATTTTTCCTCCTTCCAAAATCAAATAACTGTACATATTACTCTTTTAGTGTCCAACCAACGTCCCGTTTGTTTGGACATCTGTTCATTAGGCCTATTCGTTGGATTTGACCGCCTGTGGGGTCTCCTCCAAACAGACGCCTACAATTTCAACCAATGTTATCATTATCACCCAACGATGTCAAGGGAAAAATTGTTAAATTAGGCAATTTTTTGCAACTTCCGCTGGACCGGTGTACTTAAGTGCAGTCTTTACAAGTACTTATCAAGCCCATCTTTATGTCGCTGACCTGAAAAATTCTCTAAGTTAACTCTACTTGCGCCCGTCCGTAGAGGAGGTGAACGACCGAATAAGCACGAGAGGGCAAAAACTGGGGAGTTCACCGACCACGTGCTCCCTGCCTCTGCGTGGGCCGGAACCTGGATATTCTCTGGCAAATGCTCAGAAACAACCGGGGCCTGTACCGAACTAAATCAGTACAGGCCCCAGACTTACGCACAAACACCGGCTACAGTTGACTCAGCCTCAGATCAGTCACTCATTACGGCCACAGTTGCTTATCAAGCCACTCATCCGCCAACAGAGCAAAGTCCCTGGAGTTAACTGACCTGGACAGCGGTGGCTCCGGATCGTACAGATTGCCGGCCGAGGGCACCGGAAAATACAACTGCCCATCGCCGGGCGTAATGTCAGCCAGGTACGCCACCTCGGCCCCCGACAGAACATAGCTGTAAATGCGGACATCGTCGATCAGGCCAACGAACCAATACGCCCACACGAGGCCTTCGGCGCCACCGGTGCCAACCACTGTCGGGTAGCTCGCGTCAATGGTACCGGTGCTGCCGGAAATGTCCCTCTGAGCCTGATATTCTCCTTCAAAATAGAAGGTTGCATAGCCATCCCGGTCGTGTGAAACGCAAAGGTGGTGCCATTGGCCGTCGTAGATGATGGCGCCATCGTCATAGTCAACCCGGCCGCCTGTCTCATCGCAGTAGTTCCACTGCCACTCGCCATACCCTGCTCCCCACTGGCCGGCAATGGCCCAGCCGGTATTGCCGCCACTATTCCAATCCTTGTTCGAGATTATCGCTGCATCCTCGTCCCAGCCGGTGGTCTTGACCCACAACGCCACCGTAAAATCGGTACTCTCTCCAAAATTCAGATCAAAAGCGGTGCCCAGCACCACATGAGTATTACCGTCGAACTGCATCGCATTGTTTATCTGCCCCGACACATACTGCGGATTACCCCACGCCGTGCCGTGGATGCCGCTGCCGGAGCTGTCGTCGGCATTGTCGTCAAACTTCCACCAGCCGCTGGGGCCGACCGTCGGAGCCGTCGTCGCAATAGCATAATCAGTAACAAGCCAGTCAGCCGCCATAACCTCCAGCTCCCGGTAGTCGATCACACAGTCTCCACCGGCATAGTCGAACGCGGCGAAATCTGCTGAACGACGCGAAAGAATACACTGGGGAGGATACAACCTGATGTCGTCAAAGTAGACTAAACCTAAAGCAGAGCTGGCGCCTCTATCGAAACCGATACTAATCTTGGTGACATTCTGGAGGTTCACACCGAACGACGCCAGGTCAATATCCCATTGGTGCCACTGCTCTTGCGTAATATCGGCCATGTCACCGTCATACGCCACCTTAACGCCGTTGAGCTTCACATACATCTGCTCACCTGCGCCTGGCGTAGTATTGCCCGCTTGGCCATAGAAGAACAGAGTCAGCGCCCGAATGCCGCGTACGGTCCAATCCTGTGGACTACTAAAGGTGCGTGTAACTTCTGAATTTACGACAGTGCCGGTGTTGTCGTAGTAGAGAGGCGCCGACCACGAACCGCCGTGCACGATTGTCTGTTCCAGGTAATGAGGGTCATCAGGAGGGACAGCAGGAAAATAACCAATCTGCGAACCGTTAGTGGCCACATCGAATCCGTCTAACCAGGTAGCGAACACTTCATCGCCGGAGTCATCGCTATAGCCTTCAAAATCCTCAACGACAAGATAATCAGGCGTGCTGAAGCTCCACACGTCGCCTTCCCAGGTATTGGGCTCCTCGGCATTGTTGACCTCAACGACCTTCCAGTAGTAGGTCTTACCCAGGTCCAGCGATAATGGGCCGTAACTGGATCCGCACCCGCCACCGGGGAGGGTAACCGGGCTGACACTGCCATCTGTCACCGCTTGCTCGTCGTCGCTGAAGTATAATTCATGCGTTTCCGCCTCTCTACCGGCGCTCCAACTGAGGGTCACATCAATTGCCACACCAACTGCCTCGTCCTCCGGATCGGGTTGCTTCGCCTGAACAGGCAAATAGAAGAATCGAACCTCGCTTAGACCGTGTTGGTCTATTATACCGTTACTGTGGTTGCTGTTAGCCGTAATCTTGACATACTTCGCTGCCGCGCCACCAAAAGCAACGGGAGTGTCGTGTGCGTAGCCGTCGTTACCAGGTGCTTTGGCAAATTCGCCAACACCGGGCAACTGTGTCCATGCAGACCCGTCTGTCGAATACTCGATGGTAACCTCTTTGAGCCCGTGCATGGTGAGTAGGCCCTCGCCATTGAAGTTCCATACCCACATCTCGTACAGTTTGTATATCCTGTCGAACTCATACCGGATCCAGGCACCCGCTGGTTCACTGGCACTGAGCCACATAGTAGAAGTGTCCTTCGAATGCAGATCACCGTCCAGGTCGGACTCGTTGACCGTGTTCTCAGGTCCCCTGCCGGCTACGCTGCTGGAAGCCGTCGCGGTGATATTGTCAGTACGCAGAGGGTAGGCAATAGGCTCAGTAGTAAATTGCCATACGGAACCTTCGTCCCATCCGCTGACGGTGTTGGCCTCATCAATCCGCCAGTAGTAGGTCGTTTCGTAATCTATAGTGAAAGGAAGAGCAGCGGTGTCAAACTCCGGATCACTTGTCAGCCCCCGATCAGCAGCGGCAGCGCCGTCTTTGACATCGTCGAAGTCCTGGCTGAAGAAGAGTTTGTGCCCGTTTACAGGTGGGGCATAAGCCCCGGGTGTCCACTTCAGGATCACCTTGGTACACACATCCGACTCCAGGTTGGCCGGCCTTGGATCGTAGGCCATTTCTAACCTGGGTGTCCCTGTCACCATTATGTTGTCAATCGCCCACCACCAGTTATTGCCGGCGTCGAACAAACCGAACGTCAAAACCATGCCCTGGGCCCCTGGGGGATTGTCCAAATCGACAACGATAGTCTCGTTGGTTGAGTGGTCCTTGAAGTATGCTCCAGCCTCAGACTCCCAGCGCAGGACCTCGTCCGCATCCCCACCGTCATACGAGACGGTGATGGTGCCCGTCTGCGTGACTTCCGGACGCCAGCTCGAATCGAACTTGAGCTGAATCGAACCGGCCTTAGAACGGGAGATGTCTATCGCAGGCGTACTGAAGTAGGCATTGTAGGAGCCGCCTGTATGGGGTGCGTCGTCCCACTCATCCGGGTCGGCCACCGCAACAGTGCCCTGTCCTAAGGTGAATTCCGAACGCCTTTGATCGCCGGCTTCACTGGTCCACCATTCCTTGTCGGTGAAGGCCCAACCGGCCCAATCGGCCATACCATCAGTGGCCGGATCGCCGACTCCGGGAACACCACTATCGTCGA
>JAGMDR010000007.1 GCA_023128595.1 Planctomycetota bacterium
GCAATTTTGCAGAACTCATATAAACCGTTCACATTCTGCGCGTTAGAGTAGCCAATACCGCAACCCCCGTCAAACAAAAAAAAGCCCTACCGAAATGGCAGGGCCGATGGCTTTTATGCCTAAGCGTCGTGGGATTCACGCCAGCGGACGCACATTCGTTGCCTCGGGTCCTTTCTTGCCTTCGGCAACTTCGTACTCCACCGCCTGGCCGTCGTATAGCGACCGAAACCCTTCCGCCGCAATGTTCGAGTGATGCACAAACAAATCCGCACCACCATCGTCGGGAACGATAAAACCAAACCCTTTCCTGTCATTGAACCATTTTACCTTACCATTATCCAATTTCTCGTCTCCTTAGGCTTCTGTTCCAAGCAAGCCTGCAATATATATTCCCTCGTTTTTTATCAGGGGTACACTCCGAGGGACAGAAGGATACTCCATAACACAAAAGCAACACTACCAGGGAAATCGGTCAGTGTCAACAAAATAATTTCGGGATTTATTTTGCCAAAATACGGGGCAAACCCTGTTTCCGGTCGCGTGGTGCCCGGCCGCACTCGAAGGAGACCTATCCTGCGCAAAATTGCCACCCTCCGAACAATCATCGATAATCGACGTTTTCTGCCGCTATGCCCTTATCTCCCCGCTCCTGTGCCCAGTGCGCCCCTTGCGCCGCCCCTGTGCTTGCCCAAAAACCACTCGACCGGACGCCAAAAGATAATAAGCAGGACTTAAAACGTGATTCTCAGGCAATCCTTGATAAAGCAGCAGTCGGTATAGGGACACTGCCCGTTAGATGTTCCGTAGCAGGGCGTGCACCCTTCGGCCGACTGGATGCTGCGGATAAGCTCGGTCTTCTTCATTTTGCCGGGGGTTATCCCAAGGTCCCTTGCCTTGGCCTTGATTTCCGGCATATTCATACGTTTTTCTACTACTGTTGCAGGCATTTCTTATCTCCTTTTCTATTCTCACATAAAGGCTTCTGCAAAATTACAGGTTAGGCCTACTTAGAAAAGAAAAAATCGTTTTTTGATTTTTTCTTTTTAACAGCAATGTATTGTGCCATAAGTGGTTAGGTAATTATTGAAGAAAATCATAAAAAAGATTTTCTTCAACAATATAGGCCTAACCTGCAATTTTGCAGAACTCATATTCTCACATAAAGGCTTGGGGCCCCTCGTGATTCCAGCTAAATATAACAGTCATAATGCCATCCAATCCCTCATCCTGCTGCCAGATCAGTTACGCAATCTTTGTCCCACTCCCGGCAAATTTCCCGCCTCTATATTTTCGATCAAATAGGCGCCCCACTGCAAAAAAATCCCGTCAAAAATAGACACGTTTTCGCAACTTTTGAAGATTTCTGTGCATCTATGCCGGGTACTGCTGATTTCGCATTTTTTACCGGAACCTTCCGATAATCCCCCCCTGTATAGAATGGGGTTATTGCCAATTTTCGCCAGTGAGAGGTTCCTATTTGCGCTGCTGCGACTTTTCGGTTGTCTTCTGATTGAAATTCTGGTAGATTCGGGCGTTTCCCGGGGCGCTTCTTGCGGCGTTCGAGGTCTCCCAAACAGTGGAACGCAAATGTAACAACCGCAGGATTCGCCCTGCAAACCGTCGCGCAGAGACAATTGCACTTGATCGTCACCACGCCGCCGCGGTGATATGTCGGAAAACTGAATAATTCGCAGCACTATGATATGAAAGGAATCAGCAAATGCTCACGATAGGAATGATTGGAGCCGGTTTTGTGGCCGGATTTCACGCAAAGGCCCTTCACTCGGTCCGTGACGTCGAATTGGCGGGTGTTTGCGCCCCCAAAGGCGCCGAAGAGCTCGCCGAAGCTGCACGTGAAGACGGCCTGGGCAATACCCAGATCCTTGAGACTACGGCAGAGCTTTGTAAGGCCGTTGACGTCGCCTGCATCTTCGCGCCGAACTTTGCCCGAATCGATATTATGCGCGACATAGCCAAGGCGGTTGAAAACGGCGCCAAACTCAAAGGAATCATCTGCGAAAAACCCCTTGCCCGTAACCTCAAGGAAGCGGACGTCCTGGCCAGGATCGCCAAGGCGCTTCACGTACCGACCGCGTATTTTGAGAATCAGATTCACATGCCGTCGGTCATCAAGGCCCGGCGGCAGCTCGCGGCGGTGCACAAGAGTATGGGAGCAGTGCATCTGGCACGCAGCGCAGAGGAGCACGGTGGGCCGCACGAACCGTGGTTCTGGGACCCTACAAGGCAGGGAGGCGGCGTCTGCTGCGATATGGGCTGTCACAGCATAGCGGTCGGGATGTATATGCTCACGCCGAGCGATAAGCCGCCCGACTACCTCACGCCCGTTTCAGTTACCGCGGAGATGGCACTATTGAAGTGGGGCAAGGAGCCGTGGATCAGCCAGCTCAAAGAAAGAGGCGTGGATTACTCCGCTACGCCAGCCGAGGATTATTCGCTCGTGACCCTCGAATTCAACGACCCCGAAACCGGAATCTGCAGCATCGCCCAGGCGACGAACTCCTGGATGTACGATGCGCCGGGGCTGCGGCTTTTGATGGAGGCCATCGGGCCGGGCTATTCGTACAACGTCAACTCACTCAACTCCCCCGCCGATATGTTCATAAGCGACGCGGCGGCAGCAACCGTCGCAGACAGCGAGCTTGCACTGGAGAAGGCACAGGCGACGCGCGGGGCACTTATCCTGCAGCCCAACGAGCCGGACCTCTACGGCTATATAACCGAGTGGCGGGACGCAATCGCCGCGTTTGAACAGGGTAAAGACGCCCTGCTGAATTTCGAATACGGGCGAATGGTCACAATGCTAATTATGGCCGCGTATAGGGCCCACGAGAAGAAACAAACAATCGACCTGACCGATTCAAAAACCCTCCAGGAACTGGAAACCTATGTCCCACTGATCCAACAAGGCAAAGGAGCAGAAGTCCTCCTCGGCGCGGGGTAAAAAATACGGGCCGGATAAGAAATGCGACTGGCGGCGCGGTACTTTGGCTAAATTGGCGGGCCAATTTTGCAAAATCCGGGGATCTTGCGGGGTCTTTTGGATTTCACACAATTCTTTCCGCGCTTTCTTGATTTCTCTATTCGTCATAACACACCCATATCTTGATAAGTAATTATCCGTCAAACGATTTTGTTTTCTCGCGCTACTCAGCCTATGACTGCTGGACTTACGCTGTCTTGCGTCTTCTGTCCTGCGAGCTCATTTACAAAACTCAACAAGCTCGCAGCCATTACATCGCGGCCTGTATTTTCCGTTGCAGCGTTCGACGATGCCGATTCTGGAGAGGGCGAAGTCATATTTGACCGGGTCGGTGGGCTGGATTTTAAGGAAACTTTCGGTAATTTTCAGGGTGGCGGCCAAAGAGGGCGTTTTCTGGCCGTAAAGGCCCAATATCCTGCACAATCTGGCCATGTGGACGTCAAGGGGCACAACAAGTTTGGCCTTATCAATAGACTTCCACAAGCCGGCATCGACCCGGTCGCCCCGAATCATCCAGCGCAGAAAAAGGTTGAGCCGCTTGCAGGGACTGCCTCTGTCGGGGCTTGTCAGCAAATACCGGAGGCCGGCCGTGACTTGGCCGCCGTGCTTGGCTGCATACATCCGACACAGCGACCTGCAAAAATTCGACAGTGCAGGTATGACATTCTCGTCCGCGGGGTCATAGCCCTGGACAAAGAATTCCTGGATGCTGCCGTATCGATGCAAAACTTGCCTTAGTAATGACAGCAAGTCGGAAATGTCATCGCCGGTAGTGAAGCGATGTTTGAAGCTGCGCAGGGTTTTACGGCGGGCATCACTGAAATCGCAGACAAAGCCATAGGGGCTTTTGCCCATGAGGGCAAGAAGGCTGGTCAGGCTCTTTTCTATCTGCTGTACGCGGCCGTATGCCAGGTCCGCTGCCACGAACGCGACAATTTCCATGTCCGCCGGCTCAGTATATCTATAGACAAACTGCAGGGGGTCCGGCTTGATAAGCTCTGCGCGGTTGTACCTCTCGTAAAGGCTTTCGAGCACGTTCTTTAGTGTAGCCGACCGCTCAGTCATTAAGGACCGTTGATTCGAACCAGCCAAAGCGAATATTCCCCATCATAGCAGGCGATTCTTGCAATGGCTCGCCTATTCGCACTGCTGTAGGGACTGGCTGAGGATTCTTATATGGCGCATCTCTTCTTTGATAATGTCGTCGATTTTGTCCCTGCCTGCCCTGGCCGGGACAAATTCCTTCAGCCCGGTAAAATAGACGATGGAATCCTTTTCCTTTTCGATGGCCATCTTGAGGACTTCTTCTCTGCTTTCGGCACCGGTGAGCTCATCGGCAGGCTCCGGTCTAATACCGAAGACGGCAAGGCCGGCCATCGCCTTTGGATCGAGCGGGGGCTCCTCGGGCTTGAAAGTCCTCTGTTCGCGGGTCTCTTCGGAAAGCTGCTTTCTCATAGCGGCGAAGACCGCTTCGTGTCCTGTCTCCCACCCGGCCATCTCAAGAAACATAGCCGAGATGTGAGGATCATCAAAGAGCTCGGCCGCCTTACGGTAAAAACTGGAGCCGTTGCGCTCGATCTGCTCCGCTATTTCAAACGCTTCAAAAGCATTGAATGTGCGAGTCATTGTTATCCTTCCTGCAATCCAGGAATATTACAGTGCTGCCATGTATCGCGATAGTACGAATATGTCATCAACTCCATCTAATCGTCCGGCGCGCCACAGGCCCTCACCATCCCTGACCGGTGGTTGCCAGGACGGTCTGCCACAAATGGCCCTGGGGATCAACTTTTTTTCTTTTGCGGACGGTAAGTGCTGTGGGGATATGTACAAAGTATTGGTTCCAGTATCCAATGACCATATTTGTTCTGCCGGAGATTCCGGCGTGGACGGCGCTTTGGCCGAGCATTACACAAAAAGCCGAGTCGTTGGAATCAGCGGGGAGGCTGCGAATCATATAGCTGGGGTCTATGTATTTCAAGGTTAAGGGCTTTTTCCTGTCTTTGAAGTATTCGGTGATCCTTTCTTTCAATATGAGCCCGATATCGTCTCTGATGATATTGCCGGAAGCATCGGTGCTGGGTGTGGCGTTATTTTCTGTCAGATGTCGGCCGGCGCCTTCGGCCACTACGATAAGGGCGTGGTGCTTTCGGTCCAATCGCCTCTCAAGGGCGCAAAGGAAGCCGTTTTCGCCGTCGAGAACAAGGGGGGCCTCCGGGATGAAACAGAAATTGACATCGCTGTTGGCCAGGGTTGCGGATGCGGCGATAAAGCCGGAGTCCCTGCCCATGAGCTTGACCAAACCGACGCCGTTCCAGGCCCCTCTGGCCTCCTCGTGGGCGCCGCAAACCGCCAGACGCGAGGCCTCGACTGCGGTTGAAAAGCCAAAAGACTGCTCGATGCCGGATATGTCGTTGTCTATTGTTTTGGGGATGCCGATGACCGAGATGTTCAATCCCCTTTTCTTTATGGTTTTGGCGAGGTCCTGCGCCCCTCGCAGCGTTCCGTCTCCTCCGATGGTAAACAGCAGGGAGATACTCATCTTTTGGAGCGTGTCAACCATTTCGTCGGAGTCCTGGGGGCCTCGCGAGGTGGACAGGATGTCGCCGCCTTTGAGGTGGATGTCGTTTACGGATTCGGGCGTCAGCGGCATGGGCTTCTTTGGCGCTTTCGAGGATAGTCCCAAATATCCATATCTAAAGCCAAAGACGTTCTTGACGCCATACTGTAGTATCAGGCCCAGGGTAATGGTGCGTACAACATCGTTAAGGCCCGGGCACAATCCGCCGCAGGTAACGACGCCGCAGTTGAGCTGTTTTGGGTCAAAGAAAATCTTTCTGCGAGGTCCGGCCCTTTCCAACATTGGCTGGGCGCCGCCCGATGCCTCACAGGCCTTTAGATTCTCGGAGTGGGAATATAGTGCAATCTTCTCATCGTCATCGACGAAGTGAGCGCCGGCCGGTATCAAAGGAGAGTCTATTGCGGCCGAGCCCAGTTTTTCAATGTGCAAATCGGGCAGCTCGTCGGGTTTCAAGCAGTGAGCATCCATTTACTCTTTACTCCAGATACGCGTGTTGAGATTAAGGTCGTCAACGATTCCGATGGCAAGCTGCAGGTCCTCAAAGTATTGCCTGATCGGCTCAAAATCCAGCAGCGTCCTGAAAAGCCTCGGCTCGAAAAGGCTTCTTGTGTAGGAAGCAGCGACAAAGACCATCGAGCCAATGAAAGACAGATGTATCTTTCTGCCGGTCTTTTTCCTGAAGTCCATAATCCTGGCCATCAAGCTTGTCGAAAGAATATACCTGGCCTCGACCTGGTCGCTGCCATAGACGACGAAATGCCTTTCAAATTCGGGGTCTTCGAGGTTAATGAGCTGATCGCGGGATATGTTCAGCGACTGGAGTTTCCGGCCGAGACGGCCAAACAGCTTTTCGGCGGTATCCGGCAGGACCACTGTTTGGCCCGTGAAATGCTTGTTAAAATCGCCGATGAAGAAAAGCCCTCTGAAGACCGTGTGGCGATGACGGTTTTTGCCGGAGCCGCTTTCGTACTCGGCGTGAAGCTCGGAGAATTGGATTCTCGTGGCCCCCACCTTTCCCGAGACGAAGTCGTCGCCTTTATAACGATTGGGCTTTGTGGCGAAGATCTTGGAGAGCACAAAGGTCGATTTGGGGATACAGCTCTTCGGGCTGTAGGCCAGGTTCACGTCGATGAAGTGGACTATTCTTTCGATAACAACTGATTTGAACTCTGCCACGTAACTGCGAATGAGGATTTTGTATAAGACCACGCCGATTATCAGGCAGAGCACCAGTGAAATAATGATAGCCGGAGCCGCTGCCTGGAAGCTCTGCATTGCGAAGAAGAAGCCGATGACTGCTACACATACGGCGCCAACAATCACATAAGTGACTTTTTGAACAATTTTCCTGCGCTGGCGCTCGAGGCCCTCAAGGTCACAGATCAAAGTAGTGTTATAGAACTGTCTCAAATCATCGAGCGTTTTCACGAATCGGCCCCGTCGTTCAAGAACCTGTGGTCACCGGTCACTCCGGCCAGGCGACTTTAACTCTTGAAGAGTTTTTCGGCATCGATGTCCCGACGCTGGTCCTCGCTGATCTCGAAGACCTTTTTGAGCTTGTAGCCCATTGTTGCGGCGACCATATTTGTCGGGAACATCTCAACGGCATTGTTGTAGGTGGTTACCACGGCATTGTAGGCACGTCTGGCGGCGGAAATCTGCTCTTCAACTTCGTTCATTGTGCGCTGGAGCTGGAGGAAGTTCTGATTGGCCTTTAGGTCGGGATAATTTTCCACGGCCACCATAATTCCTCCGAGCATTTTGCTGAGCTTGTTGTCAAGCTCGACCTGCTGGTCGTCGGAGAGCGTGCCGGAGACGGCCTGGGCCCGCATTCGCGTAACTTCCTCAAGCAGGCTCTTTTCGTGCTCCATATAGACCTTGACCGTTGCGATGAGCTTCGGGAGCAGCTCGTACCTCTTCTTGAGCAGGGCATCTATGGTGCCGAAGACGTTGGTGACCTCGTTTTTCTTGGCGATAAGACTGTTGTAGAGGACAACGACAATCAAAATGACGACAACGGCGATGCCAAGTGCGATGTACATTATTTAACCTCCATGAATTCCAAACCGGCTGCTGTGGATATTCCTTACTTTCTTCGCTTAACGCACCTCTTATAATATGCGCGACAAATATGGCAAACCCCAACAATGTTGGAATTATGCTCTATGATGTGGTTGTGTGTCAAACACTTTTTGAGGCACAAGGCAAAGTACTCGCCTGTTAAGGGCGATATTGTTGTCGGTCAGCCGTGAGAGGTCTGATGATTAGCCCTCCCTTACGGTCGGGCCTGTGTTTACGGTCGATCCACAAAAAAAGGAGCCCCGGGGGGCTCCTTGGTTATCAATAGTAAAATCAACCGGCGAATTACTGGTCCAGTCCTTCCATGGCCGTGTCCAGGTTTCCTAAAACCTCGTTTAGCCTTTCCTTGGGCCCTTCAATAGCCTGCTTTGTGGCCTCGGGGAGGTCCTCGGCCGGTTCGTCCACCACGTGGGGCGTTATGAACACAAGCAGCTCACTGTTCGACTGAACGACCTGATTATGCCGGAACAGGCCTCCGACTAAAGGCAAATCGCCCAAGCCGGGAAGCTTGCGCTCGATGGCGCTATCTTTCTGGAAGAGGATGCCGCCGAGCAAAAGCGTCTGGCCGTCACGCACGATCATATTCGTCCGCGTATCCATCTTGCTTATCACCGGCTGACCCTGCTCACGGTCTTCGGTAAGCTGCGATATCTCGACATTGACAATCATGTCGACGCTGCTCTCGGGTGTAATACTCGGCCGGGCACGCAGTTCCATACCCACCTTTTTATACAGAATGTCCTGCTGGCTGCCTCCTTGTCCGCCGATTAAGGTTGTACCTCCCGAGAACGCGACTTCTTTGCCCTTGAAGAACCTCGCCTCTTCGTTGTCTTGCGTCCAGAGCGTCTGCTGATTGAGAATCCTCGCATCGGTTTTCTTGACCAGAAAGTCAAGCAGGCCATAAACGTCGGTTCCAACGCCCAGCAGCGTCCCTGACCCTGTCGCGCCAAATGTTCCTCCACCGGATGATATTGTGCCCGCAGCCGTGCCGTGAGTTGCTATGTTCGTAATATTGGCCAGACTACGAATTGCATTCTCTCCCAGTGCGCCAAATGCGGTTGGGTCCGTTGCCAATTGCACGCCGAGCGAAGTCATTTTGGTGTGCTCAATCTCCACAATGATCGCCTTGATTATCACCTGCTTGCCGGGGACATCGAGCTGTGCAATGAGGCCTTCTATCTCGTCCATAAACTCCGGCGGAGCGAGGACCATAATCGACTTGGTGTGGGGCTCGGGGACGAAGCGGATTCTGCCTATGACGTTGCTTATTGGCATCTCCTGGTCGATGCCGCTGCGGGCGCCGGACCCCGACCACGGCAGCGTAATTGTGTCCTGCTCCGACTGGGTCTGGCTCGAACTGCTGCTCTGTTCATCAGGATCATCCATCGCGGACGATTCGCTGAGTCCCTGCATAGTGAGTCGAATCCTGGCCTGCTGGCCGGCCTGGATGAACATCGCATTTAGGCGTTCGCTGAGGTCTTCGGGGTCTGCGTACTTTAGTGTTATGACCTTCGGAACCTCGGCCATTTCCTCTCTGTCAAGCTCGAGGACCAACTGCTCGATAACGTCATAAGCCTCGGGAATCTTGCTTATTACGATTATCTTCTTTGTGCCGGGGACGTCCTCAAAGGTCAACTGACCGTAGAGCGGGCCGACGATCTTTTGCTTGTCCTGTGCGCTGCCGTACATAATGTCGAAGATGGACATTCTTGAGGTTGTTTTCTCGCTGAAAAGCGTATTTAGCAGCTCAGCCATCTCTATGGGGTCCGAATTCTTAAGCGTAATTATTCT
>JAGMDR010000070.1 GCA_023128595.1 Planctomycetota bacterium
TCGGACCCAAAGTCAAACCTTCGAAGTCCTCTTCAAGGATTATGTAGGTCGTTTGGGCCTGAGCCAGACCGCCAAAAGCTAAGACAAATGCCAATATAATAATTTTAGTTTTCATTTTCTTTACCTCCTTCAAATAAGTTATCATATCGATGCTCCGGCCACACGCCAAAGCACCTGTTGTCTGCGACAAGCATTCAGAACTTCACCACCGGTTGTGCCTGCCTCGAACAACTTCCAACAAAACAACCAACAGACAGCTTGCCGCTCCATCCAATTCTGTGCCTGCCTAAGACAACTCTGTACTTCGCAGAATATAGCTCCTCCTTGTGTGAAAAACTGCCAAAATTCGACTCCTTAGAAAACCAAATTTCGCAAATATCAACAAATCTATTTATACCAGAATTGCCGCCTCTTTGCCAAGAAAAATTTGTGCGATTGCCCTTTTGGGGCAGATTGGCAAAAAAAACGCCGGACGAAAGCCGCCAATGCACCCCCGTTTGTGCGTGGGCCAATCCTCACTTTTGGCACAACAAAGAGGTTTTTCAGCGATTCTTTGCATCACTCGGCCCCCTGGCTCGGCTGCCACCGGTGCGGAGATTTACTATGCCGCAAGCACTTTCATGCAGCCGGACGTGTTGACATCAAAACAGATTACCACTTCCTCGGGCGCAACCGTGGGAACCGACCCCGCAACCATAACCGGCGCAGACGACGTTTCCGTGGTAGTGCCTGCCGGGGCATGCCCGTGCGATGTGACTATTACTATCACAAAGATTGAGAACCCGCAGGAATTTGCCGTGCCGCATTTGAGCAGCTATGACTTCGGCCCAAGCGGCATAGACTTTAGCGAGCCGGTCACGATAACAGTACCATACGCCGTGGCAGATTCCGCCACTTCACCCTCGGCGTACTGGTACGATTCGCTTACCGGGGCGCTCAGCCAGCAGGGAATAACGGACATCGAAACCATCGTACTGTCCTCGAGTTTACACGCCCTTCGTTTCAAAACCACACACTTCACCCCATTCTACCTTTTGGCCGGAGGTGCGGCCGCTGCCGTCGGTGGTGGTGGTGGTGGCGGTGGCGGAGGAGGCTGCTCCGTATCGTCCACCGGCCGGGGCAATATTGTCGAGTTCCTCGTTCCCTATCTCGGACTGGCCGTGGTAATGGCGATGCTGAAGCGCCGAGATGCACGAAATCGCAGCGCACGGAATATGGCAAAAGGCGGCGATGGGACGATCAATCAGACCACCGAATACGCGTACGACCGCTTAGGCCGGCAGACCTCAATCATTGGCTACGCCGACCCCGCCGTTGCACAGACAACGCAATACGAGTACGATGATCTCGACCGCATCTGGAAGATAACTTACCCCGACACCAACGAGATAACATACCAGTACAACGAAGCAGGCAGGGTCACAAGGCGAAACGACCAGCAGGGCATCGTTACGACCTATACCTACAACGGCATGTACAATATGACCGCCAAGTACGTAGACGGCAACAGCGTAACCGATAATGCCGAGGAGACCTTCACCTACGACGGACTCGGAAGAATCCTCACAGCAACGAAAAATGTCGACGGTACGCAGATCAGCCTCGATGAATTCACCTATAACGACATCGGCAAGATAACCGCCACCGATGTGAACCTTTTTGACATGGGCACCAAGACCATCGGCTACACTTACGACCAGGCTGGATACAGGATCAAAACCAGCTATCCGTACGGCGCCACTCTGGACGTAAACGTGGTCCCCGACTGGCAGGGCAGGATAGATACCTTGAAGGTTAACGGCAGTAACAGGGTGGAGTATAAGTACATCGGCTCGCGGGTGGCCCAGCGCAAGTATCTGACGTTCAGAGGCACTCTCGTACAGGTGTCGTACGATCCGACCTATGACAACCTCGGCAGAATCACAAGCGCTCCAACGATAGAGACCTACGGCACCACCAGTACAATCACCGAGTTCGATTACGAGTATGATCCCAACACCAACGATATAACAAAGATGACCTACGATCATCGCACAAGCGATCCCTGCACGGACTTTACCTATGATGATCTAAGCAGGCTCACGCAGGTCGATTACGGCATCGAGGACAACAACGAGATCTTCACGATCGACGACCTGGGCAACAGGGACAATGTCAACATACGCGACGGCAACGACGTGGACTATTCCATCGACAATCTGACCAACCGGTACAATAGCGTTGGCGGCAATACTCTGATCTATGATGCTGCGGACAATCTGATCAAAGACCACAACGGTTACGAATACAAATACGACTATGAGAACCGCATTACAAAGATCACCAAGTCAGGCCCGACCACCGTGGCTGAATTCGCGTATGATGCGTTAGGCAGGAGGATCAAAAAGCGTGATTCCATCGCCGACACAAACAATATCTACTTCTATAATCCCGACTGGCAGGTCATCTGCGACTATAACGATGCCGGTGTCTTTCAACGGTGGTTCGCCTACGGAAATTACGTCGATGAAGTCCTGATAACCAGTGACAGCACGGATCCTGCCTACTACAGATGGTACGTCCACGACCACCTTTACAGTCCCGTGGCCTTGGCAAAGTGGACGGGCGTCGTCGAGCGCTACGAATACGATGCCTATGGCAACTGCTATATCCTCGAGCCGAACTTCGCACCCGACCCGGATGGGAAATCAGATTATGGAAATCCCTACTTGTTTACCGGCCGAAGGGTCGATATACTCGATGCCAACTCTTTGAAAATCCAATACAATCGTAATCGCTACTACGATCAGTGCACCGGTAGATGGCTGACACACGACCCGCTGGGAATTGTCCCTCCGGGCGATCCGCATCGGAACCTATTCCGACCCTTAGGACAGTATGGCGATGGTGCCAATCTATATGAATATGGCAATACGGACCCAATCCTCAACCATGATCCTTGGGGGCTGGCGCGAAAGAAGGTCTGGGAAGGGACAATCTACTGGTCAGCATTTAAGCCGAAGGACGATTGGAACAAGGCTAATAACCCGAGAATGAGGTACAAAGTTGAGATGTGGTGGGACTGCATTGGTAATAGTAAGTGCCCGGAAGCTTACTACACCACGCCGGAAGTAACATATCAGAACTTGGTAGGGGATATAGACAGCACAGGGCTCTCGCTGGTTCTTGTGGGAGCAACGGTCAGCAATTACATAGAGCTGGACGGGCTGTATGCACGGGCTCGCGAATGCCGTCCGCGAGGTAGAAAGTGTGGGACGGAGATGGAAGTAGGGTTCACGATATGCTGGAGGCGTAGGTATTCAGTCGGGATGAACCCGGGTATCGGTCCGTGGTCGTTCGATTTCGGGCTGTCTTGGGGTTTCAAGGATATTCCGGTCAGATGCACTCCTACGATAAAGTTTATAATTGATTGTTGCAGACTTTTGAGCTTATCAGAGTGAGACTACTGAGGAAGAGACAGATGGTCGGGGGGCTTGTTGTTGGCCTTTGTGCATTAGGCTTGTACGTAGGCATCAGGTGTCTGCGCTCGGCAAGCTCTGGAGAGCCCTTGCTGATAGTAACATTGGATTGCAATTACGTCAGCGATCCGAACTCGGACTACTTTCCCGTCACGATAAACTACCCATCGGTCGGGAATGGTATGTGGCGCACTTGTACAGGCTTGGATCGGATAGAAGCCGAATTTGGACGTGTAGGATGTGTAGCAAGGCACGCAGTGATTGGTGGTAGAGAGTATTTTGGAATTAGATTGTTCAGTAGCCAAATCGACCTCTATCAAGAACCTCAGACGACGGTGCTTGAGTTCTACCGCCGGCCCATTCAGAAAGAGAGTCTCACAATAGACATGAATCTGAACACTAAGATTACCTGCGAACTCCGAATGGAGAACTTCCCGGCTGCCGTACTCCACAATTCACAAGCGGAAGAGGAACTCACGGCTCCTTACGTATTTGCCCCAGGAAAATATAATTTGAAGGCCAAGCTCGATTAGTGGGACAATATGTGGCAACTGTCCGATATTTGACAGGGCGCTAAGCGGCGAAGAGGTACGGGTATTGGCTAACAGCGACAACGAGCTGACCTACGACAATGCCGGCAAGACAAGACGAGCGCGCCAACGAATACGACTACGAAAACTGCATTGTGAAAATCACCAAGGATGGCAACGATATAGCCGAATTCGCCTACGATGCCTTAGGCAGGAGGATAAAAAAGGTAGATTCTATCGCCGGCACTACCAATATCTATTACTACAACGACAAATGGCAGGTCCTCTGTGATTATTATGATCCCGGTTACCTCCCGTACTGGTATGCCTACGGCAACTACATCGATGAAGTGCTAATAACGGCCCAAACCACCACGTTGAGCAATCTAAAGTTCTACGTCCATGACCATCTTTTCAGTCCCGTGGCCTTGGCAAAGTGGTCGGGAGTCGTCGAACGCTACGAATACGATGCCTACGGCAACTGCTATATCCTTGAGCCGAACTTCGCCCCCGACCCGGATGGGAAATCAGATTATGGAAATCCCTACTTGTTTACGGCTTCAAGGGTCGATATACTTGATAACGGCTCTTTGAAAATCCAATACAACAGAAACAGATACTACGACCAATACACCGGTAGATGGCTAACGCACGACCCGCTGGGAATTACACCGAATTCACAGAAACCGAATAGTTTCGCTCCGCATGACCAATTAATAGAGGGAGGAAATCTATACGAATATGTCAAATGCAATCCAATCATTGCGGTTGATCCGTATGGTCTTGGCCGGAAAGACTGCTGCCACGGTGAGGTTAAAAGATATCAGATTAAGATCCGGATCAAAGGGAAGTGGAAGTGGAGAGTCATAACATTATTTTATTATTCCGGGTACCAACCCGACGAGCGTGCTTGCACGTCATGCTGCGATAGGGCAAACAAGATGTATCGCAGTGACGTTAGCCCTTGGCATTACTTGTGGACTTACAAAAGGAAGCTTGAAGCTTGTTACATCCTCTGTTCTGCTGGCCGCCGACCTTGGGCCAAGTATATCCGATGACAACTCTCTGTTAGGAACGGACATATGAGTAAGTTGTGCAGTTTATTTCTCATTGTGGTTGCGGGCCTATTAATGTTGGTCCTGGACGCTGAGCTTAGCTGTAGCATGCCAAGGATTATCCGACAGGCCACTGGGTCAGCCTACGGTAGCTTTGTTGGTTTGGGCCTTTCTACGCTCGTCGCTGTTGCGCTCGTGAGCATATTCGGCGCGGTGTTGTTTCGCATGAAGGGGCCGTTGCTAGCTCTTACGGCCGGGCTCTACGTGCTGTATAACTGGGTGGGGTTGTTCGTCAGTGGCTTTCGCGTTTCGGATTTGACTCAGACGAAGGGATACATGGCAGCGCACATTGTCTATGCGGCCACACTTCCAGCAGCCGTTCTGCTAGGCTTCTATCTCCCATCATTGGTCAGGCGCGTGCGGACCAGGGCGTTACGGAAGCACGATGAGGAGGCTTCCGACTAACGCGAAAACACGCTGCTCCGTTCCACTTGTTTACCGGCCGAAGGGTCGATATACTTGATAACGGCTCTTTGAAATTCCAATACAACAGAAACAGATACTACGACCAGTACACCGGAAGATGGCTAACCCACGACCCGCTGGGAATTACGCCGAATCCACAACGGCCAAACAGGTTTGAGATCACCGCCCAGTATTCGGATGGATCGAATCTCTATGGATATGGCGGTAGCAACCCTCTCTCCCGAATAGACCCGTTTGGCAATGAGATCAGCCTATCAACGTGCAAAAAGGGCATACTGAAAAGTGGCCTTGATCCTTCGGTGAGAAAGCTCTACGATAGGGCAAAGACAAAGGGGGATATATTCGGCCTATGCCTCAGGAATATAAAATGCATATGCTGTTGTAAAGATCCTATGAAATTGGGCCACTATAATCCATTCAAAAGGTCAATAACGCTGTGTGCCAAAGCCATTCTCAATTGGATCGACCTCCAGATGACAATAAAGCACGAACTTATCCACGCAGTTAGTATGTGCGGCTGGCCGAAGCTCAGTTGTAAGGCCTGTATGAAAGAGGAAATACGAGCTTATTACTGGTCAGGAGGATGTTATGACCCAATAAGTTGCGCAAAAGCAGCGTGGAACCCGGCAAGTTGAGGTGTCCCAGGGACTTCTTCTTGATGCTATCCGAGCACTAAGCAACACACCTCCCACCTCACCTTGCCTCCCGACCCAACCTCTTCCATCGGGCCCTCATGTCCGCCAGCACTTCCGCATGTTCCGCCAGACCTGCGAGGTTTCGTTTCTCACCCGGATCATGCTTCAAATCGAATAACTGTTCATACGGCGGTTCACACTCGATATAGCGGATGTACTTCCAGCGAACGGTTCGCACACCTTCGCTATCGAAGTGCGCCACTTTCTCCTGATAAAGCAAATACTCCGTCCGGTCCGATCAATCCGAGCGCCTGGGGATGCCGAAATTCTTTTGTCCTACGACTTTAGATTTGACTTACCGAAATTAACAGATATGATTGTTTTCCGGGTCTATAGGTCCAAACGAAAGACAATTTAGTAATGAGGTATACTATAGGTGCTGGAATGTTCTGCCCATACTACTTGAGATTGCATTTTTTTACGCCGCACCGGACAGGCTTAGGTCTCGCGGCTTGATCTTCAGACCGTTGACACCTTAGAATAGGGATTGTTTGTGTGCCCGACGGGGACGGAGTTTGCGCGGCCGTAGGCCGCGAAAGGATGAAGGGTGAATTTTGAAGAGTGAAGGGTGAAGTGCGAAACGACCTCAGACAAAGGATGTTTGAGTTTGCTGTGCGGGTTGTAAACCTGTGTCGAAAGTTGGATAAGACACTTGGCATATTGCGATAAAGACAAAAGCCAATGCCTGAAGCTGCCTCGAAAATCACGATGTATAATACTCCCGGATTTTCAGACCAGTAGATAAGGTAGTGTTGCTGTGGTATGGTAGCGTCAGAAAGGAGGCTATTGTGGCGCAGCGACGGAAGCATACTGGGCAGTTTAAGGCCCGCGTGGCAGTGGAGGCAATTGCCGGACATAAGACCGTCAACGAAATTTCAGGTGAATATGGTATTCATCCCTCGCAGGTCAACAAGTGGAAGAAGCAGGCTCTGGACGGGCTGCCAGAGGTCCTTTCCGACGGCCGAGGCGTCAAGAATGGCCGGCAAGAGGAGGTGGAAGCCCGGCTGTATCAGCAAATTGGCCGGTTGACGATGGAACTTGGGTACCTCAAAAAAAAGTTGGGTTTTTGCCAGCAGAGCAGCGTCGAACTATGATCGAACGACAAGGTTGTCAATTGAGTACACGGGCTCAATGTCGCCTGCTGGGCGTTAATCGCAGCATGGTGTATTATAAGCCTCGGGGTCTGAGCGAGTCGGATTTGGCGGTCATGCGTCTGTTGGATGAGCAATACACCCGTACACCGCAATACGGAGTCGAACGCATGACGGCCTGGCTCAAGAGGAAAGGCATTGTGGTCGGCCACAACCGGGTTAGACGTTTAATGCGTCTGATGGGCCTGGAGGCGATCTACCCCAAGCCTCGCCTAAGTCAACCCGGCGGCCAAGAGCACCGTAAATACCCGTACTTGCTTCGAGGATTGACGATCGACCGGCCCAACCATGTTTGGGCCGCCGACATCACGTATATCCGCTTGTGGCAGGGTTTTGTATATTTGGTTGCGATCATGGACTGGTATAGCCGGTTTGTACTGAGCTGGTCGTTGTCGGCCACGTTGGATGCCTACTTTTGTGTAGAAGCCCTGCGACAGGCGCTGGCCATTGCCAAGCCTGAGATCTTCAATACTGACCAGGGCTCGCAATTCACCAGCGATGGCTTTACGAGCGTTCTGAAGGACGCTGGTATTGCAATCAGCATGGATGGCAGAGGCCGTGTGTTTGACAATATTTTTGTCGAGCGTCTGTGGCGTTCGGTCAAATATGAAGAGGTTTATCTCAAAGACTACGGCACAGTTGACGAAGCCAGGCAGAGACTACGAGCGTTTGCATCAGTCGTTAGGATACCTGACGCCGGCAGAGGAATCTTACGTCGTTTTTCAGTGAGAACTTTGATGATATTTTTGGCCAAGTGCAAGATAGTATTAGTGATGAGGAGCGTGGCCGCGCACTGGCTTGAGGCTGGGAGTACCGGTCCAGGAGATTCTGGTTGTCTGAGACAAGAGTCCCTGTTACAATTCCATGACCTGGGAAGACGGTGAGCCGACACTGACATGGTGGAAGACATGGAGGATTGACGTTTCCACAGGGCGCCATTAGAGAAAGGTCATGCACTGCGGCCTCAAAGGAAGTAATATGCAGATTGCCATCTCCAGAGAGGAATAGAGAACAATGAACGAGACACGGATATGTTTTACCAGGCTCGTGACGGCCGCGGTTGTAATTCCGCTGATCACGCTGACCATGTTTGCTCCAGCGTACCCGCAGCAGAAACCACTTGCTGGCTCTGAAGTTGATCCGCAAACGGACGAGATCATACCAAAGCGATTCATTATCGATCCTCCTACAATCGAGAACCTGGGCTTCCGGTGGTATATCGAGGGTGACAACAATCGGAACGCCTCGGTCGCCGTTGCGTTCAGGAAGAAGGGGCAGGCGCAGTGGAAGAAGGCCCTGCCGATGCTGCGTGTTCATCATGAGGTCTCGAACCAGAAATATGGGCCGTACCGCACGGGCAACCTGTTCGCCGGCAGCGTGTTGTTCCTGGAACAGGCGACGGAGTATGAAGGGCGATTCACCATGTCCGATCCGGACGGCGGCGCGCCGGCAGAGCCTAAGATCGTCACCGCTGCGACGCGGGCCGAGCCCAAGGCTTTCGAAGGCGGGCGAACGATAAAGGCCACTTCCCAGAAGGGACTCATGGCTGCCATTGAAGAAGTGGAGCCGGGCGATGTCGTTCTACTGCGCGCAGGCATCTACAAGGGGCCATTTGATCTGAAAAAGTCGGGCACAGCCGGAACACCCATAGTCTTCCGTGGTCCGGCGGACGGAGAGGCGATCCTGGAAGGCAAGGGAGTCAGCAGCCGGTCAAGGATCGTGACGCTCAACGGAACGCATCATTTGCATTTTGAAAGACTGACCTTCCGCAACGCCTATATGGCTATCTATGCGGCAAAACCGGGTGGTTCCCAGGGCCTTGTCGTCCGCGGATGCAGGATTCACGACGTGGTTTACGGCATCAACACAGGATGCGAAAATTCGAGTGACTGGTACATCGCCGACAACGAGATTGTCGGCATCAACCCAACTTGGTATCCGCGACCGCCGGAGACTTATATGAGTCCCGGGCACACCGGCGTCAACGTCTACGGACGCGGCCACGTGATATGCTACAACCGCATCACGAGATTCAGCGATTCAGCCGCGATCTACAACTTCGGCCCACCGGTAGATGATATAATGAAGCACTGCGTTAATATCGACTTCTACAACAACGACCTCTCCTGGGCGCAGGATGACACTTTCGAGGCGGACTACGGCTGCCACAATGTGCGGTTTTATCGCAACCGCTGCTATAACGCGCACACCGGCATGTCAACTCAACCGTTCTACGGCGGTCCTGTCTACCTGATCCGCAACGAACTGTACGCCATCACCAGCCTCAGCTATAAGCTGAACAACTATCCTGCCGGCATCGAGGCATACAACAACACATCATGTTGTGCGGGACAAGGTTTCCGTCCACCGGCGATCTGGCAAAACGGTCACTTCAGAAATAACCTTTTCATGGGCGGCGAGGGATACGCGATGGAGTCCGGCTCGCCAACGGCCTACAGCACGATGGATTACAACGCGTACCGTCGCAACGAGCCCGATCGGTTGCTCAAGTGGACGAGCCACAATGGAAATGTCGGCAGGCACCAGTCGATTGAAGAGTTCTTCAAGGCCACGGGACTCGAGGAGCACGGCATCCTGGCAGACTACGACATCTTTGTCAATGCCAGGCCGCCGGAAAAAGGAAGGACGTGCGAACCCGGAGATTACAACCTGCGGCTGAAGAAAAATGCCAATGTAGTCGATGCTGGCATTGCCCTGCCGCAAATCACCGTGGGTTTAGCCGGAAAAGCACCGGACCTGAGCTGCTACGAACTCGGCAGGGAACCTCCCCATTACGGGCCTCGGCAGTTCTGAAAGGGACCGAGGGTGAAGATGCCTTATCAAATGTGCATCAGGCTAAACTGGTGCGGGCAAGCTGGGCCAAACCGGAACAAAACTCTGCGCATAGGATGCCAACACACGATATAGAGCCAGAGAAAAGACAGATTGGCAACCATATCCCACAAAGTTGTTAATGCTCATCACCCGCCGTTTGTGATGGAACATTGATTGCGATCGCCGGAAGAGATGTTCTTGCGATGGACACAAGGTCCGAGCGCAGCAGTGATTGCGTCAGGACTCCGTGTTGAACAGAGCGAGTTGCCGGATGTGCGGTTCAGCAACCGACTCGGTGACGCGCAAGCGAACCTTTGCCACCTCAGTCGGGTCGAACCGCTCGATGCGCTTGTGCCCAATTGAGATGCCTTCACACAGTTTCCGCCAGGTGTTACCCGGCACCAACCCCTCGACGAGGTATGATCGCACGCGTTCGCCCTCGGCGATGTCCTCCATGATGATCGCGTGGTCCATCTTCTGGGGCTGCGGCGGCGTCAGTGTGATTTCCTTGCCGGTCCCCTTTGTCTCGGTGATCGGCGTCTCAAATCGCCGACGGATCTCGGCCCCGAATTCGGCGCACCGCTTGACGTCCGGCTCGGGCATCAGGCCGGTCGGGTCGGGCGTCAGGCCCAGTATCAGGTTGCAGTTGCGGCCGACCGATTCGTAGTAAAACTTCACCAGCCGATCGAGCGGCTCGATCTTGTGCTCCGTGTTAGCGTACCAAAACCAGTGGTGGTTGCGCAGCACCGTATCGACCATGCCAGGGCTCCACAGTTTGCCGTTTGGGTCACCGTGTAGCAGCACCTTGCGAAACCCCTTCCACCGGCCCTTGTGCATCGCCTCGGCGGTGGCCAGGTCGGGCATCGTTGCCCAGCAGGGATAACCGGCGTATCCCACTTCGTTGCCGATCCAACGGTGCTCTCGCCGCTGCGGACTGTGGTAGAAGACCATCTCGGGCTGATGCTTATCGGCGATAGGCAGCAGATCCGGTCCGCCCTCGTCGGGGCTAATGTTGCCCGCGTCGAACCAGATCTGCACCAGCGGCCCGTAACGCGAGCACAACTCCTCGAACATCTTCTCGCACGTCCGCGCGAATTCCGACTGCTTGGGCCCTCCTTTGCCGTAGTCGACCTGGTACCGGTCGACCTTCCAGTACGCATTGCGAAAGCAACTCATGTAGATACCCGGTTTGATGTCGACCTTTCGGCAGGACTCGACGAAGTCCTTAACAAGGTCGCCTTTGCCGCCGCGCCACGCCGCCTGCTTCACACCGTACGGGTACAGGTCGCTTTGCCACTGCATAAATCCGTTGAAATGCGTTGCGGTCAGCACGGCGTAGCCGGCCCCCATCGCCTTGGCCGTGGCGACCCATTGGTCGGTATCGAGCTTAGCCGGGTTGTAGATTTTCGGGTCCCAAGTTTCGTGGATGGAATTCTTGTGCGTCCGTCCGCCGGGTGCAAACAGCGGCATGTCGAAGTGGAAGATCACCCCCACCTCACAATCCTGCCAGACCACCTGCCGCGGAAGGGGTTTGGCCAAATCCACGGCATCGTCGGTCACCACAGCAAGAATCCGAGGTGCCACTCCACCCAAAGCGACCGAGCCGGCCACAGTCTCCAGGAAATGCCGGCGGGATAGCGTATACATAGTTTTTCCCCTATATATTGGAATGCGAGGGACACCAATTACCAACAAGTCAGTGCGCCAAGTTTACCAGAACACGAAGTCATTTCAACCGAGATTTCCTATGAGTTAATCCTGAAACCGGTCCAAGCTTGCAACGATGACTATTGTAACATCGCGCACCCCCCGTATCCAGCGCGTAAGGGTTTCTTGACACTTTCTCGTTTGCGGGCCCGAATTTCAAAACCCTCCCGGCAACGGTGAGATGAAATGATGACCTCGTCAACAGCATCGCTCAACGCAAAGTAGAGCTGTTTGCGGTAAAGCTATGGCGCCCGGAATTTACTGGTCTGGCCTGATTGATGACGTCCGTAATGGCATTGCCTAAGAGTTCGCAACGTCCATTGAAACCGTTGTACGAATTTCGACGTTCCCATAACCCTTGGCCAGTAAAGCACTTATGACGTGGGCGTTTTTTCGAAATTGGCAGATAAGGGGCTTTCGGGTTGTAGTCGGGTAGTAGGCGCCGACCGACAAAAAAGGGGCTGTTTCGGGATCCCTGCTGCTGGTGCATTGGGGCTTGAAAGGCGGCAAGATCGATCTGAGTTTCTGCACCCGGCAGTCGTGCAGTCAAAGCAGGCAATGGCCAATTGCACCTCAATTGGGGCCAAAGATCAGGATGTCGTTTTATCTCAATGGGCAATTCGGCGGACAGTAGTCAAGCCAGAAGCTGGTGAACCACTTCACGTCTTTGAAGTGCAATTTGGTGTCGTCGTTCAAGTCGGCTTTGCTGTTGTTGAGCCACCAGTACTCGACTATTTGACAGGATGCCTTCTCTGGCCTTACCGCCATACTGGGACAATTAGCGTTGGTTTGGCCCAAATCATTTGAGTACTCGTCTACTTTTCTGTAGAATAGCCGACGACAGGACAAACAAGACTGTACGAGGCATAGTTGTTGGATTAATCCGTTTTGCTGAGAAAGGGGCCGATGAATCGCCGCGATTTCCTTGGGTCTACATTGGCAACTGTTGCTGGTTTGGTGCGGCCGGAAGACCGACGCGCGAGAGGCGACTCGATGCCCTCCAACCATTCAGCCCCGACACAGCCTAATTTCATCATAATACTGTGTGATAATCTGGGCTACGGAGATCTTGGTTGCCTCGGCTCGAAGAAGAATCGCACGCCCCACATCAACCGGTTGGCCAGTGAAGGGATGTGTCTCACCAGTTTTTATTCCTCCAGCCCGGTCTGCACACCATCGAGGGCCAGCCTTCTGACCGGCTGCTATGCACAAAGAGTCGATATGCACATCTCAGACACGGGGGGATGGGTCCTCCGACCTGTTTCCAGCAAGGGCTTGAACCCAAGCGAAATGACCATCGCTGAGATTCTCAAAACACAAGACTATATCACTGCTTGCTTGGGCAAATGGCACCTGGGCGATCAGTTGGAGTTTCTGCCCACACGTCACGGATTCGACTACTATTTCGGAATACCTTACAGCGAGGACATGGTGCCGGCCCATACTCCCTCATGGCCACCGCTGCCTTTGCTTCGCAATGAGGTGGTGGTCGAGGCCCCGATTGACCTTGCCAGCTCAACGCGGCGATATGTGAAAGAAGCAACTCGATTCATAAGAGAGAACCGAGACAAACCGTTCTTCCTCTACTTCGCCCACCATCTGAAAATTGAGAAAAGGTGGGACCGAGGCAGCAACCGCAACAAAAGCACACACTTTTCCACCCCAATATCTGGAACAGATTTGCGTTTGGTAGAGATTGTATGGAGTGCTGTGTGGGGTCTTGGTATTTTCGTGCTTTTAGCAACTAATCTCTACAGCAATTGGCTGATTAGTGCAAGCCCCTTAGCTTTATGGGCCGCTATAGTCAGCTTTCCGAGAGTTCGGGCCAGGAAGGGCAAAAAGCGTTCTATTAGATCCCTTAGGAACAATGAGTTTGTTACTACCCCAAGTAGCTGGTTTCGTTGGAAACTTTTGCTTGCTTTGGCTGTTTGGGTAGTGGCGGTTGTTACATTATGGCCCAAGATACGTCGGACAACGGTTTCCGATGCTGAGATTGCTAATGCTATGGAACATGCGACAAGTTTGTTTCAGAATGACAGATACAGAGAAGCTCTGGCTAGATTTTGGTCTATAGAGATTGCTGAATGTTTTCCAAGCCGGTTGGCTCAGAAGTACCATAACATAGGTTTGGTCCAACTTAAGCTAAATAACACATCTGAAGCAGAGACTGCTTTACAAAAAGCTATTTTTTATGATCCAAAAGACCTTAACGCGTATTTACTTTTGGCTCGAGTCGCTTGCAATACAAAGGATTATTCTAAAGCACTTGAATATTTACGGAAAGCGGAGGCACAAGTCCAAGACAGCACAAACCTGCCTCGTGGTTTTGAAGAATTAAGAGCGCGGCTGCAAATGGCGCCGCCCTAAGCTTTACAGAGAAAACATGCATCCTTATTTAATTAGATTGGGTGGTCTTTCCATACCTGCTTATCCGGTTCTCTACGGGCTGGGTATTACACTGGGATGCTCTGTCCTCTTGCTGCTTGCTCACCACGAGGGGATGAGTACCCGAAAACTTGCGCACATTATTCTGGTCTTGGCATTTTCCTGTATTGTGGGAGGCCGCACATTCTATGTACTACATCATCTTAGCGAATTTAAGGGCGATTGGGGAAAAGCGTTTAAGCTGTCTTATGGTGGCCAGGTCTTCTATGGTGGCCTGTTACTGGGAATCCCCAGCGTCTTGGTCTTTTGTAAACTGACGAAGCTACCTTGGAATCGCGTGTTCGATCTTGCGGCTGTGGCCACTCCTGCCGGGCTCGCGCTTGGCCGATGGGCCTGCTTTTGCAGGGGATGCTGTTATGGCAGTATAACGAGCCTGCCCTGGGCAATTGAGTTCCCTAAACACGTAGATATTTATGGTCATATCGTCGGAAGCCCCGTATACCTAAGACAGCTGCACCAGGGCTCAATAACACAGGCCGCTTCGCATAGCCTGCCAGTCCATCCTGCACAGATATACTCATCTGCCTTATCTCTGGTGGTATTTGCCGTAATGCTCTGGTTCTGGAAGGCTGGGCGTACACAAGGCCAGCTTGTTCTTGTGTACCTTGTCCTGTATGCAATTAGCAGGTTTATCCTGGAGTTTTTCAGAGACAATCAGATGGCGTTTGGAGGGCTGACAATCGCCCAGGTTTTGAGCATGATCATAGGGCCTCTTGCTGCCTCTGTACTGCTCGTCTGCCGTTTGAGAGAGCGCAAGACCAGGACGTGACTGCCTCTTTGGAGTTGTAGTATGAAAGGAAAGCACATATTCTGTGGATTTGTATTTGTGAGCTTTCTTCTTTCGTTGGCAAAGACTGGCTTCGGCGTGGAAGCCATTTCACCGAAGCTCTCTTTTGAGCAGAAGGTTTGCGATTTGGGCCAGGTGGGCTTGGGCACGAAGAATACCTGCCAGTTCAAGTTCACAAACAACGGCCGTGCCCCGCTGAAAATCACGAATGTAAAGAGCACCTGCGGCTGCGCCGTCGCCAAACTGGAAAAGAAGGAGTACGCCCCCGGCGAATCCGGAACGATAAAGGTAATCTACACGGCCCCCAGGACCGCGTGCGCTTGTTAAGCGTTCATCGGACCATTGAAAGACAGCACAATACCATCCAATGCCATATGTGGTCGCCAGGTGTTACCAGAAGGACTCACACGCCATAACATCTACTGGCTCTGATAAACTTGACTGTTCAAGCAGATTGTTGTAGAATTATCGGTATCGTACGGAGAAAAATATGCTTTTTAACCGTGTAAATGGGAAATGTCAGATCATCTTTATAAAATGAAGGCGGGCAGATATGAGCGGAAAAGACAATAGGCTCCCAAAGGGCTTTACCTTGGTCGAATTGCTGGTCGTTATAGCCATTATTGCGCTCCTGATGGCTATCCTTATGCCTGCTCTTCAAAAGGTAAGAGAGCAAGCGAGAGCAGTGATGTGCCGTTCGAATTTGAAGCAATGGGGAATCATTTTTAACTTCTACTTAGATGACAACGATGGCAGGTTCATGGTCTGGAAGTCGGGAGGCACCCCCGGCGGCGGGACGTGGATAGTGCCGCTGATGCCCTACTATGAGAAGGGCGGCGAGGAGATGCGTTTGTGCCCGGTCGCCACGAAGACAGCGGCAGAAGGGGAGGGCATTCCCGCTCGTATGGCGTGGGCCTGCACTATCAACAAAATAACCCACAAAAACAGTTATTCCATTAACAACTGGATGTATGATTTGCGTCCCGGGGTCACAACTGTATGGGGGCATCCGGACGCGGACAAGAGGAGCTGGAGGACAAGGGACCATCACGGGGCATACAATATCCCCATGTTTGTCGAAGGCTGGCGCTGGGGCGGGGCGCCGGAGTCCAGAAGCAATTCTGCTCCGCCGGATGAGAATAAAAAGTACGATACACCCTTTGGCCGTTTTTGCCTGAACCGTCATGCGTATTCCGTCAATGTTTGTTTTCTGGATGCTTCTGCACGCCAGGTACGGTTAAAACAACTATGGAATCTGAAATGGCATAAAGTGTACAGCCTATCGGAACCGCTGCCGAAGTGGCCTGAGTGGATGGTTCCTTTGCCGGAATAGCGAAGACCGAAGGTGGGGAATGTCGAATATCTCCGCAGGACACCTTACGGCGGAACAAGGAATTTCGAATGATGAAACAGAAAAGGGAATCAGGATAACAGTTTATAATATCTAATAAAAGAAAAGCAATGGACCCTACCCAAACTACTCATTATTGAAGTTCCTTTGGTCCGATGAACGCTTAACAAGCGCAATTGGCCCCCAAAGGTTCAGTTAAGGTGTGAATTCTACACCTTTATGCCCTGGCGACAGCTTTATGGTCAACGTCAGTCATCAGATCAAGCCGTGAATTGTTCAAATGAACCCCGGATACAACAATGGCATCATGGATTAAACGCTATACGTAAAATAAACCTTTTCTGTTATTCAAATACTCGCTTCGGAAGAAGGAAGCTACTTTCTGACTTGACTGCCTGTAACCTGTTACACTATCTGCCAATTTTCAATTATCTCGTGGCTGTTTTGTATGCCGATTACCACGGTAGGATATCACATCTCAAGCTGGGAGGCGATAGACCTTCGCAACCCTAATAGCACCCAGTGGTGCCCTGCTATGTTAACTGACGGCATACCTGCCACCCTGGGGGCGGTGGGGGAGCCATATCTTTATGCTTTTCCGAAGCCAAGAGCATTTTTCTCAGAGCCATATAAAGGAGTCTGTCTTGTTGAGGCATTCTACCACACAAAGCCGTTTAACTCCTGGCAGTTGATTTTGATAGGCGACCCACTCTATAGGCCTTTCAAGAAGCCTTAACTGTCAGTATTCGAAAATTCGCTTGAGGACTTTACAAGCCACACCCTCTCTTTCCGGCGTTCCCTCCTGAACTGCAAAGACGTTTGTTTGGTGACGTTTCCTAAAAGCATTTGAAAAAGTCCAGGATTCTCGCGCAAATGGGTCGTTTGGGCTGAACTGTGCTGGCGCCAGTTCAGATTTTCAACGGAGGAAATCTTACTTTCATTTATTATCTTAATTCGTCCAAGCCGCCCGATATAATCCAGGAAAAGGTCAAGGTCACCGCTTCCACCTCCGCCTTCGATACTGTCCGCTGGATCAGGCTTTTCAACAAACAAATGAATTGTACCATTTCCGTATTCACCACCAAGCGGGTGAAACTCGAAGGTCCCCGTGGCAACAACTGCATCGCGCTCCACCTCTTCTGGAACAAAACGAATGGATAAATTCAACGTATCAGTATCATTCAAAATTCTCCCAAAGGCCGCCAAAAGCTGTTCCCTGCCTATATTTTCGCGCTTAATCCAGTCCCCAGGCACACGCCAATCTAACAACGCTGGTTCGCCCTCAAATTCTCTTTCATGGAAACCTAAATTCCTTAGAAGGCTAATGAGGCTTTTACGGCCGCCATCCATTCCACCTTTCGCCTGATTTTTCTCCCCGTCCCAGGTCAACATGGCACTCTCCGGGATGGGCAGTGGCATATGCTCCCAAGGATAGACACGAAGCCATCCCCATTGGGTGAACTGGCGGAAATAAAAGTCATCGCGCTCGGGTATATAAGGTTCGGGAATATGACGTAGAAGTTCCCCATTATCTAACCGATAGACCGCATCGAACCGCACTCGCCATTGCGGTTTTTTTGCTTTAACGCCAACCAGGTTTTCCAGTTTGGCAATCTTATCGTCCAGGCTTGGAGCATGAAACCTTCCTATCACTTTGCCATCAGGGTCAATCAATACAGTAGTCGGAAATGAACTGATCCTATAGGCCGCTGTCGTCGCACCGCGCACCTTGAGATCGGTCCCCACGACTTGTGTTTCGCCGCCCCCATCCAGGGCGATGGGGAAATTTAGCTCGCGTCCCATCCAAATCTTCTCGCGCACCTTCGTAAGCTTCTCATCTAACTCATCGATGGATTCCACGGAATCATCGTGGATCCCGATAACTATCAAACCAGAATCGGAAAAGGCATCATAAATGGCCATTAAATTGGGCATATCGCGCACGCAAGGTCCACACCAGTAACCCCAGAAATCGAGAAGTACTAATTTGCCCCGTAAATTTGCTAATTTCAACGGTTCGGTGTTAATCCAGCCTTTGATATTACGAAACTTTGGGGCAGTTTTACCCATGAGTGTGGCAAATCTATCCGCAGGCAAGTCAAGTTTTACTTTCAACTCTTTTTGCCCTCTCTTAATTTCAATTTCACGGTTTATAGAATATGTGGAGGTGCCATAGGCATTCAACTTATATGATCCGGGTGGTAACAAAAACTCAAACTGTCCTGCTTTAGAGGAATACGAAAGCGGACGGTAATTGTCCTTGTAAACGTACACATTTGTCCACTCGAGATTTTGTTCCAACTTCTCAAGTGACGAACTTTCAAGCCGACCGTTTACTCTACAAGCCGGATGAAGCTGCCAGTCGATTACCTGATCGGCGTCCTGTGGGGAGATTTCCGTAAAGCCTGCAAGTTTTTGTGAGGGTCCCAATGCATAAAGTAACCGCCTTTCATTTTGGTTTCGGTCTTGAAACAGATCATCCTTTTGAAATTGTACAAGACCCTCTTCGTCTGACGGGACATAATTAAAGTTTATATACGGTCGTCCTTGTATTTCATCAGAATTTGACCAGTACTTTCCCACCCTTACACTACTAACAGGCAAACCATTCAAATCTAAGAGACGTACAATAATCTTTTCCTCAGATAGACCGTTAACCGCTTCACCCACAAAATCAACACCGTCGATTTCCTGGCCTGGCTTTACCCTCAGCTTGTAGTTTTGAGCTTCCCGAAAAGTAAACCAGACATTGCCTGCCGGAATCGGCAATCTGTAGGTACCATCAGCTAAGGTTGTTGTCCTAAACCTATCGCCTGTAAAAGCCTCATTGCCCGCAGTTACCGTAAAACCTGCCAGTCCTTGCTTTGTTGTTTTGTCGGTAACCTTGCCCGTGATAACACCAAAAGGTTCTGCAGTCAGTCGAAGATCTACGACCTTTTCTCCGGGACGTAAATTGCCTACTTCCTGTGTCAGTGTGTAACCAAGTTGCCGCATTTCATGCACGCTGATAAAAAAGCTTGTGTCACCCGGGGGTAGAGTGTCTACGTTGAATCGGCCCTCCGCGTTGACTTGGGTTGATCCACTTATGTTGACAGAGGTGTTCCGCCAACTCAAAGAGAACGGGCCAAGGGATTCACCTGTGTCACTAATGACTACAACACCTTTTATTGACGCTCCCCGAGGGATACCTCCCTCGCCGAAGACTAATCCCTCCTCGAGCTGGGTTAAATCATACGGCCCTCTGCCAGGACGAGCATACCCGGCAACCTCAAAGTTTAGTTGCACTCTGCTTCCGACCGGCAAGGCAGGGAGGTTGAAATATCCCTTGCGATCTGTTCGCAACTCAGGGTACATGCCGAACTTCAATTTTTCACCTGGCACGGCTATTCCCTCAACTTCCAAGAGGACATCCGGGATACCTTCGCCATTATCGGTGATCAATCGGCCCTTAGTAATCTTTCCTTTTGTCAATTGAATATCGACCGGTGCCTCTATTGGAAAATCAACGATAGTATAACCGGCGTAGTCATCATACGTGGTAGCCAGCAGGAAGCAGCGTCCGAGGTCGGGCCTTGAGGAGAATCTGCCAATGAAGTGTCCTTGTATATCTGTCAGGTAGGGAAGACCAGTAGATATCGATCCCCGATCGTAATATACATGCGCATATATCATCGCCCCCATAGCGGGCTGACCATTCGGCAGCCGAACATTACCTGCTAAGATGGGATAGCCCTCACCCCACTCAAGAGGATCGAGTAACACATCCACGGCCATTTTCTTGCCCTTGCGTACAAACTCCACATTAACGTTAGCTCCTGGAGGCATGGCCCGCGTTAGAGCAATAAGATGGTGGTTCGAGCGTACCTCGTTGTCGGCAACCCTGACAATAAAGTCACCGACTTGGAGTCCAGCATCTTTTGCCGGACCCTCACGGATAACTGAAAGAACGACTCCTATTGTGGTGTCCATCATGTTTGCTTCCTGACGCTGGGCAACAATGGGCGCCGCAGCCCGCATATTCATCGTTCCCGAACCTGGCCAGTCTTTGAGAAGTTCGGCTATAGTTGCTGCTTTGGGCGTAGTGGCAGATTCGTTTCCGTTTTCAGCCGTTGTAGCCTCTTCGGAATCTCGAACTGATCTTGTCTTGGCAGTTACGGCAAGCGTTGTTGATATTACAAGGGCAGTTAATAACATAACTGTGATAACTCCAGCGAGCCAGAAGCGCGAGCTTTGCTGAGTGGATGCGAACCCGAGGATATGACGTACGCGGCTCAACATAGGCCTGCTTTGCCCTAACCCTACCGCAAGCCCTGGCTGTTTGCCGAAAAGTCTGGCCCGGGCCGCGTTTTCTAAAGCCGAGGCGTAAGTCAGA
>JAGMDR010000071.1 GCA_023128595.1 Planctomycetota bacterium
TTTTCCTATGACAGCAACGTCAAAGTCCTTAACCATTGCCATTGCGGCCGAACCCATAGTCCGCCTCAAATCGGGCTTCTCTATCAACGTGCTTATACTGTCAATCCACTGCGACTTGTCTGTTGCGAGCAAACCGACGATGTTATCTTTAACGTACTCGGTGTTTACGCCGACCGGCGAGGCGATAACGGGCAGGCCGGCGGAGGCATACTGGAGGATCTTGAAGCCGCATTTGCCTCTTGTGAAGCGGTTGTCCGGCAAGGGCGCAAGGCCAATATCACTCGTGGCCAAATCAGTGCCCTGCGTCTGCTCGGACCAGAGGCGCTTTTCGACGGGCAAGCTCTGCAGGTCAAAAAAGTCATCGCATATTATTCTCAAGATGGCGTTGTCGAAATGGGAGCCAATTTCTTCGAGAGCCGGTTTGATTTCAGCAAGGTACTTGAGCGTGCTTTGGCTGCCGATCCACACGAGCCGGATCTTTCCGTCGCTGTCGGGTTTGTATGGGAGTTTGTAGGCTTTTGTGTCTAAGCCTGTTGGCAGGACTTCGACTGTTGTACTCAATCTGCGTGCGAGCTCAGCAAGGTAAGGGTTGCCGGCGATGACCAGGTCGGCCAGCTTGACGGTCAGGCGAAATCGAACGGAATTGGAGAAGCTGTAACTCTGTGGTGCTCTGGGCTTGTACATCACGGCATCGTCAAAATCGTATATGATTTTGGCGGCGTGTCGGCGGAACACCGGGGCCTCGATGAGATTTAGCCTCCTTTTGTGCAGGAAGACGGCGTCAAAATCGGCGGCACGCATAAAGAGCTTTCGACGTGCTAAAAAGCCGGATGGCAACTTTGCTACTTCACAATCTATACCGTTCGCCCGCAGAGTATCAATATGAACTGCTATGCGCTGCCTGAAACTGGCCCGATCCGGATTGTTGCTGATGACGAGGAGCTTCATTTGGCGGACCTTATTGTTTGCCTTGGAGAATTTCAGCCCAAGGAGCATTGTACGTTCCTGTTTCGATTAGATCGAGCATATATTGGGCTATCTTTTCACAATTAAAATCGGTATGCGCTTTTTGCATTCCGGCGATTGCGATTTTCTCCCGTTCCCGGTCATGCTTTAGATACCATTGGGCCAGCTCAAAGAACTCATCAGTGGTCTCAAAATACTTCACGTGCAGACCATCTTCAAAAAGCAAATCCGAATCAGGCACTTTTTTTGCCAACACAAATGTCCCGCAAGATACATAATTGATAAATCTATCGGAATGGTAGAGTCTCACATTATTTGCTATGTTTATGCTCAAGCCGATTTTCGCCTCGCTGATTGCCCAGAAGGTTTCGATGCCCTCCACCCTCGGATTGCCGAAACATCCATACATCTTAGCGTTGGGCATTTTCGAAAGTCTGTGCAATAACTCGTATCTATCGACATCCGTGCCGGCACCAAGAGCAAGCCGGCGGTGCTCAGCCTTGCCCGTGAAGATAATGTCCGTCTTCCATTCTTCTTCTACATTGTATCTATGTTGTATGTCCGGGTCGCAGGCGTTGGGTATAAAGGCGCAGCGTGGAACGCCGGCATCCTTGTAGGTTTTGAGGAACTCTCCGGCGCTGGTGGTCGCAACGAGGTCGGTCTCCTTTGCTATCGCCAAACGGGCGGGATTTCTTTCGGGGAACGGGTCCTCATCTCTGCCCACAATAATCGCATTTGGCGCTGCGGTGCGTATAGTCCGGACGGTCTCGGCAGTGATATATTTCATGCTGAGAAGGAGGACAATATGGGGATGGTAAGGTTTAATCTGCTCGGCGAGGATATTGTCTGCTCTTTTTCTCACAAAACGAGGTGCGAACCGCCTGAAATGCTTGCCGGAGAAGGGATTGAATTGCGTCATTATGTTTCTGTAGCCGAAACGCTGAACATCATGCCCGAGCCGGAGCAGGCCCTTGATCCACATGCGGGCCTGAGCGCGAACAGAGCGAGGGAATTCGTCCTTAAAATCAGCTATCGCAAAAATCCGTTTCGCTTTTGCCATAATTCCTGAATCGACCTTATCAATATTTTGCTCATGTCTGAAAAAACACTGCTGCTAACCTGCATTTAAGAGTCCGGACCGGACCAGTAATTCGGTCACGCTCTTTTTTAATGTGATTTCTTTTGTGACGAACTCATAACCAGCCCGACTGATTTCCGTCCACCGTCGCTCGTCCCGAAGATAGCTTAGTATCACCCCTGCCATCTCGCGAGGCTGAGCCTGTACAAAATGTACGCCGGCCTTAAAAGGCTCGGTGGACTGGGTGCCCACGGAAACAACCATGGCCCCGCAACTCATAGATATCAAGAACCTCTCTATGGCAAAGTCCCATGGAACGCGAGGCAAGTCGATCGATATCTTGGTCCGGTTCAGCAACTCTGTTCTTTGGGCTCCATAACAGTCGTCGTCCGCTATCTTGAGTTTAACTCCTTGAGCCGAAAGTTCGGCGCGAAGATCGGTCAGCAGCATTTCCCGCGTTTTGCTGTTTAGTCTGCCGAGAAAAAGGACATCGATGTCCCGCTCAAGGCCGCGATATGCACCGAGGTTGCGATGATAGCCAAAGGGAATAAATTGTGCATCATAGCCCATCTCCACAATAAATCTGTGCTTAGCCTCAGTCGTCGTAAACAAATAGTCAATACAGCCATCCCTCATACATTTTTGTAGCCGATAACCCCGTACCATGACACGTACCCATTCCCGGGTATTACAGCCGATGTAATCAGTATTGCCCTCTCGGGCGATTTCTTTTCGAAGCCTCCTGATACAATTCCATCTGCCAAGGCGAAGAACGTCTCTTCCAAAAGGAAAATGCTTGTGCACGATTTGCCCCCAACCCCCTGGCAGAAGTCGACGCCAATCCAGTTTCGCAAGCCTATCTCCGATTAACCTTGCTCTTGCCGATAATCCTGGCGGTGGCAAAGGATCAACCAACCACAAAATTGTCACCACTCTTTGTATCTGAGATTTATCCAGCCTTTCAAGCAGCTCAAGTCCGATCGAATCGGATGGCAGGATAATAGCATCCAGATCATCGTCTCGTTGTTCCTTTTGTGTCCATGCGTCAAAGCCAAGCTCAAGGAGAACATCCCTTATCATTACACCCATTTTCAGTGGACCTGTAACAACAAGTATCCTGACCTTCTTTGAGCCTTCGCCATTCATATTTTTACCCGTATTCCCGCTCGTAAACGTGCCTCCTAACTGAGTGTGTTCTGATAATGTCGTCTCTTACTTGGAAAGTCCAACCGGGCTGAATGCCCAGAATAAAGCGTTCTAATGCTTCCAAAGCAGGGTAGTCGTTCTGGCCGGTGAAACAACGCGCATCGTCAATAAGTATAGCGTGGTCGGCGGCCTTTCTATGACTCAATATACATTCCAATTCCTGGATTATGGGTGTTTCAAGATCAGCTTTTGCAGTTGAACCGCCTGACCAATGAGCGTCAAGCCAGAATAGACAGGGCTCGCTGATGTTCATCAAGACTTCCGGCAGGACTTCGCCACTTTCGCCTTGAATAATGTGAATATTGGGATACCCGGCAAACCTTCTCTGAGCGTTCCGACAATGGGTTTCATCAAGTTCAATAGAGTAAATCTCCCTTATGTGAGGCATAACCGCATAAACCATCTTCCCTTTATAGGTGCCGGTCTCAATGAATATCTCGGGCAAAAACTTCTCAATATATTCTATGACGACCCGCTGCTTGCCTAAGTTAGGCATGGGTAGTTGTGAGCCGCCTTTTTCCCACCGCCGCAACTTTTTCTTAAGCTGTCTTTTTCTTTGGAATCTACCGAGAATTCCAAGCGGAGTTGAACGCTCTATAAAATATTTCAAAGGTTCCTTCATTATCCCTACTCTGGAAACTTTGTTATAACGTTCGCCTGTTCTTCTCCAAAGGGCTCCACCCTACACAGGATGCGTGTTTGAAACAGTTCTACTGGGAAGTGTTTATAAAGGCTCTGAAGGTAGGCGGCAACCTCCAAAGCGGCCTTTTTAGCGGATACAACGTTGCTTATCAGTTCTTGCATGGTATACTCACGACTTGGGACTAAACAATATCTCCATAGATTTTCCTTCGGTGTTTCCGATGTAATTTTGTAATGCAATAATAATTAAAGCGTTCTATCATTTTTTTTCTGATGGTGTTGTCCTCAACTTTAATTGCATCCAGTAGCTTGGCAAGCCAATCATCAATAAGCTGTTTTGTTAGTAAATATGGTGTCCACTTCACAAAACTAGCGGCCTCAAATATTAGTATTTCGGAACTGCGATTATTATGAAACTTTGCGTTCTCAAAATCCAAAACAAAAGCGTCTGGATTTGAGCCCTTGTCACCGAGCATAACAGCGTGCAAATTAATCTCTATATTATTACACTTTGCATTGTAAAGGTCAACGAAGACAGGAATGGTACGGCTAAGTATCTCGGCACATTTTTGTTCGTCGCCTCTATTCAATTTCAACAGCTCATCAACTGAGATATAACCACTCAAATCCTCAAGAATTACTACGGTCATCTTTGTCAGCCGAAAAGAATCATATATACTACTATAACCGTAAACTTTCGGGACGTTTAATCCTCGACTGGCGGCAATAATTAAGTTCGCCGCCTCACTAAATCCAAGTGTACAGGTTTTCATTAGAAGATATTTCAATCTGTGCTTAAAACGAAACACAGGACACACTTTCACAACAAAAGAGTCTTCGTTGAATTGTGAGGGTTTGACTCGAAAAACGACTCGGTCGCCTTTTGCCCCTTTAAGGAGTTGAAAATTATCCGGCAGAGATGATTCTTTAGATTTGTTCATCACAGACAGAACAGATTGAGCCACAGGAAGCAGATTTTCGTTTCTGAGCAAAAAGGTAGCCGCCTTAGAATGACGGTATCTGAATTTCAGCACATCTTTCAATAGTCTCGATTTATTCAAGGCAGGCCTGTAATCCTATCATAATTCCGTATTTGCGAAATATCCACCACGAGTAGCAGAATATCATAACCCAAATGAACAAAATCCTTTGGCCAAGTTGGGCATTTAATCCACGAATATGTTTGAACTCTCATATACAATGTCGCTACCTGTAAAAGGAGTGGCTTTGGTTTTTTGCATAGCCGCAGCTACTGAGAAACTATGGGTTTTACACTAACGCTTATTTCTCTCGACAAGGGCCCCGGCATTTTCCAGTTAGGCTTTGGATCGTTTTTTTTACTGAGCAGAGAGAACTTTAGTAAATCAAAATAAAGACGAATATCAAAAGGGTAATAACAAATGGCACGTTTAATAAAAACTATCGCAGCGGTTCTATTGAGTGATTGAGCAACAGCTTTGGCTGCCCTTCGATACTTATGACTAATCGATCTCTTTGCAACTATAGAAGGAACGAATTTGTCACCCCCTAACCGATAATAGAATCTTTCAAATGACAAAATGCCGTTACACTGATCATCCACGGAAAGATCTTTCGATATACTTCCAGGTATTTCTCTTCGAAAAACATGTGCATCTGAAACAAATAAAAATGGGGTCTTTACGGAAAGCCTCATAAAAGCATCGTTGTCTTCTCCTGTTCGCAAAGCCTCATCAAAGAAAAAACCTTGCAGGACATCTTTTCTGAATAGAGTAGCTGAAGGCATAATGCATGGTCCTGCTCTAAAGAAAGACTTTGTTAGCCATCCAGACTTATAACGTTCATCTCTTGCAAACGGCTTTGTTTTCCCATCGTCAGACATTAACATGACACGAGCATAAGCAGCACCAAATTCGATTTGTCCCTGCAGACGGTCCATCATGACCTCTAAATAATTAGCTGGCCACAGATCGTCATGGTCTAAAAAAGCAATATATTGGCCCCCTGCTTTCACCAATCCAAAATTGCGTGCGCTGCAATGTCCCCCATTATCCTTGTAGAAGTATTTTACCCTGGAATCTGATATCTGCTCAACAAGCGAGCGGGTGTTGTCAGTAGAGCCATCATCAACAACTATGGCTTCAAAGTCCGTACGGCTTTGGCGCAAAACACTTTCAATCGCCTCTTTAACCAGGTTACTGCGATTATAGGTAGGAATTATCACACTGACTCTTGGCACAGAAATTCCTGCAAAACACAACAGCGTTAATATTGCGCTATTCAGCCACCCTTGACATATTATCTTACTAAGGATTCTTTGCAAGTCTGAAGAATTCTGATCCCGAGTGGGTTGACGTCGGCTTGTCTTGATAAACAAAGTCGATATCGAGCCGGTAGCCTTTTTTGTACTTTTCGTTTAACACTTCAACCGTATGCTCAGTAGTGCCTTCGGCAATATTGCTTGTTGAGGTATTGACCATATTTACCTGTACCGCGCTGGCACATAGCCTTTGGAAATAGAGGAAGCGGGGTAGTCGGTCTTTGTGGTTTTGACACCAGCGGCAGTTCCAGGATTCGAGGGTGTTGGGGCTGAAGAAATAGCCGAAGGACTTGAGGGTCGTTCGCGTTGAGGCCACTTTTCCCAGGGCCTTCATTAAAACAGAACGCGGAGAGAACAGCTTTTTGGCCAACGGGTTACTGTTCATAGTGCCGTTGATTATCTTCTTGACGAGCGCGGTTGTATAAATCGTAGCGCAAAGCTCAAACGGATATCGCGAATCAGGCGTCTGCCCGTCCTTCCAGCTCAAGCGGTGGACCTTCTGCCCGGCGATACTCAGGTCGGTTATGACATCGCCACCGGCCTTTAGAAACTCAAGGCCGAACCTCATTGCAAATCCGAAGATGTCTTCGCTGTGTTCGTCGAACGTCTTATCTATCACGTCAATATCCACGGAGTCAAAAAATACAACATCGTCGATGCCAAACAAGATGTATTTTGTTTCGACCAGGCCCAGAACCCGGAGGAAGTCACTATGGAAATCCGTCTCTCTTATTACTATGCAATTGGAGAACTTTCGGCAGAGCTGCTCATATTCGGCGTCAAAGAGCTCAACTTTATAAATGAGGTACGTTTGAATAAGCTCAGAGGGGAAGGACCTGTACAGGCTCTCGAGATATGCGTGCAACTGCAAAGGGCGATTTTTGGTGAACACGATGTTGCTTATCATCTTATTCATATCTGAAAGGCATCCGTGGTAGGGCTTATGCTTTTTCTGGGCCGCGCCCCAATAGTATGTGAGCCGTGCTTAGAAGATGGTGTAGAGCCAGGGAGAGAGCGCGGAGCCTTCGGCAAAGACTATGAGTGCTCCAAGCACCAACAAGGAGACAATTATCGGTATCAGCCACCACTTCTTGCGGACCTTCAGGAACTGCCAGAATTCCAATATTATTGACAATTTGCTCACTGTTATTTCCAAAAACTTTCTGTACGCTCTTGAGGCAAGTATATATCAGGCACCTGGCGGGGTCAAGGCCCATCAGAATTGTTTGGTATAATCGGGCTTCTGAGAATCGTCGGTGGGCCTGGGGAGCCAGTAAGTTTCGGATGAATTGCTGTCGAATTTGATATTGAGCAAGTCTTTGCGCAGCAGGCGGAGCAGCAGGGCCGTGGGTGTCAAGACGAGAAAGAATAGGATGATCAGGATCAATCGGGTCATAAACCAGCCCATTATGATCGCTAACGTCATCCAGCATTTATGAATGGGCTTGAGCACGACCGGTGCGAGCAGACCCAAAAGGACAAACAAGGCCGAGGCCGCGAAGAAATACCAGTAGAAATCTTTTTGGCGCCATAGAAGAAACGCCCCGATGAGCGCTAATGGGACGGCCATCGCCCATGCGAACTTCCTTAGCTCGCGGACGCTGCTTTTGATATTTCTGATTTCTTCGATTATCATCGGGCCTTGTTAGTCCAAATCGAATTGGCTGCGCCAATCGATGTCATGTTCCAGGGGCTTCTGGTCATTCTTATCGAGGAGAAAGCTGCCCATAATCAGGTAATCCATATTTGTTCTCATAAAGCATTTGTAGGCGTCGTCGGGTGTGCAAACGATAGGCTCGCCGCGGACGTTAAACGACGTGTTTATAATCACAGGGCAGCCGTACTTCTCGTCAAACTTCGACAACATTTTGTGATACAGAGGGTTCGTTTGGCGATTTACAGTCTGGACACGGGCGGAGTAATCGACGTGGGTAACCGCGGGAATATCGGAACGGACGACGTGAAGCTTGTCCAGGCCAAAGAGTTTCTGCTCCTGGTCGCTCATCTGCCGGCGGATTCGGCTCTTCACCGGCGCCACGAGCAGCATATAGGGGCTTTCGGTCTCGATCTCGAAGAATTCGGAGGCCTTTTCCTGCAATACGGACGGCGCAAACGGGCGGAAGCTCTCCCTGAATTTTATCTTGAGGTTCATCAGCTCCTGCATTTCGGGCGAGCGTGCATCGCCGATAATAGAGCGTGACCCTAAGGCCCTGGGTCCAAATTCCATCGGCCCCTCGAACCAGCCGACAACTTTCTGCTCTGCGATCAGGTCGGCAATTTTTTCGGGAATTTCCTCCGCGCTCAGCCTGGTATAGGGTATGTCACTGCTTTTGAGGTAATCGAGAATATCATTATCCTTGAAGTCCGGTCCGAGGTATGAGCCTCGCTGGAAGTCTGTTTCGTTGTCGGCGAGTCTCTTATTTTCAAGATACTGATACCATGTGAATAATGCAGCCCCGAGCGCCCCGCCGGCATCGCCCGCGGCGGGCTGAATCCAGATATTCTCGAAAGGTCCCTCGCGCAGGATTCTGCCGTTGCCGACGCAATTCAAGGCGACGCCGCCGGCAAGGCAGAGGTTTTTCAGGCCGGTAACTTTGTGAATGTGCCGGGTCATACACAGCATGACTTCTTCGGTTACATCCTGCACGGAGCGGGCCAGGTCCATATCGCGCTGTCTCAGCAGGGATTCGCGCTTTCGGGGAGGACCACCGAAGAGTTTATGGAACTTTCTGTTGGTCATAGTAAGACCGGCGCAATAATCGAAGTATTTCATATTGAGTTTGAATGAGCCGTCTTCCTTAACGTCTATCAGCTCATTCAGAATCAGGTCCTTGTATTTGGGCCGGCCGTAAGGGGCCAATCCCATGACCTTGTATTCGCCGAAATTGACCCTGAATCCTGTGTAATATGTAAAGGCCGAGTAGAGCAGGCCGAGGGAGTGCGGAAAGTGAATCTCGGCGAGAATAGCGATATTGTTGTCTTTACCGGTTCCGTAGCTGGCGGTGGTCCACTCGCCGACGCCGTCTATCGTTAGAAAAGCGGCCTGTTCAAACGGCGAGGGGAAGAAGGCCGAGGCGGCGTGCGATTCGTGATGCTCCGGAAATATGATCCGGCCGGTAAAGCCAAGCTCTTTGGAAATCAGATCTTTCATCCAGAGTTTCTGCTTTATCCAGAGGGGGATGGCCTTTATGAACGACCTGATTCCGAGCGGGGCAAAGGCAAGATACGTCTCGAGGATACGCTCGAATTTGATGAACGGCTTGTCGTAGAAAGCAACGTAGTCCAAATCGCCGGCCTGCAAGCCGGCGCTTCGCAGACAATAATTGACGGCGTTTTTGGGGAAGGAGAAATCGTGCTTTTTTCGCGTGAACCGCTCTTCCTGGGCGGCGCTGAGTATATTGCCGTCCCGGACCAAACAGGCAGCACTATCGTGATAAAATGCAGAAATACCCAATATATCCATATACGGCTTTCCGACCGAAACAGACCTTCGGAGTTTGGGCGCACTGATGAGGCCACCCGGCTAAAGTATATGCGATGCCATATCGCGCATCAAGCCAAAGTTGAATGGGATATCCTACACTATTTCATAAATAGCGCGACTATGAAAAGAATTGATTTTGGTCGAGCGAATCATCGGCGAGGACGCTTTGGATTGCGGGAGAGGACATTGCTTTTCGCACATATCGACGATATTTTTTTACGGTTCTTGTTCGCAGGGCAAACTCCTGCGGGTTGACCACCTGAGTTGCGTGGGCGAGATGTATGACATATCGGTGCATCACAGAGGACGGCAGCTCGACCGTTTTGCAGCCGCGGTCAACCAGGTCGAAGTACAGCTTTTTTCCGCTGCCGAGGCCTTTTTCCTCCTCCGTAAGGAATGACAGATTTTCTTTGAGCAGGGTCTGCGTTCGGTAAAGACAGCATATCGTGCGGTTATAGTAGCGGTACTTGCCGGTTGGGTCCGGCTCTCGAAGAAGCTTTCGCTTGAATGTTCGCAGGTCGGTTGCCTTTTTGAGAAGGATGCGCCATTTTGCCTGCAGCTCGATTTTGCCTGAGCCGACACAGGCGATGTCTTCCTTTTGGCCGAAGTAGCCGACCAGGTCTGTCAGCCAGTTGTCCCGATGGACAAAAACGTCCGAGTGCATTGAGACGAAGAATTCGGTGCTGCAGCTCCGCAAGCCCAGCTCCAAAGCTGCACTGTGGGAACGGCTGCCGCTCAGATCGTTTTTTGTCCGGCGCTCCAGCAGGCGAATCCATTTGAGGGATTTGAGGTATTCCAGAGACTCGTCCCGTGAATTGTTATCGACGACGATGACCTCGTAGGGGTAATTTGTGAACCTGCGGATGCAGCGCAGACAAAGGCGGGTGAGGTCCAGTGTTCTGTAATTGGCTATACATATAGTCGCTTTGCCTTTGACGAGGTCTGACATTGACGAGGCTTTTCCTTTCGTTAACGGTCTTTGTACATCTGCTCGTAGTACTTCTGGTAGTCGCCGGAGACGACGCTGCCGAGCCAATCCTGGTTATTGATGTACCAATCTATCGTTCTATTGATACCTTCCTCGAAGCTCAGCGACGGCTGCCAGGCGAGGTCAGTAATTATCTTGTCGGCGTCAATAGCGTATCGCCTGTCGTGTCCGGGCCTGTCTTTGACGTGCTTTATCAATGATTTTGGCTTGTCCAGTCGCTTTAGTATCAGGTCGATGACGTCCAGATTTGCCTTTTCGCTGCAGCCTCCGATGTTGTAGATTTCACCGGGCGGCGCTTTTTGGAGAACCCGCCATACAGCAGTGCAGTGGTCATAGACGTAGAGCCAATCCCGCACGTAGAGGCCGTCGCCATAGACAGGCAGCTCCTTGTCGTTGAGGGCGTTGTTAATCATCAGGGGGATCAATTTCTCAGGGAACTGATACGGGCCGTAGTTGTTGGAGCACCTGGTGATGTTGTATTTGACGCCCCAAGTATGGCCGAAGGCCTCGACCAGATGGTCGGCGGCGGCCTTGCTCGCTGAATAGGGCGAATTCGGGCTCAGCGGCGTTTGTTCGGTGAATTTCCCTTCGGGACCCAGCTCGCCATAAACTTCATCCGTGGAGACCTGGATGAAGCGCTCGAGGTCCTTGTCGCGAGCGGCCTCGAGCAGGGTCAGCGTGCCGGTCACATTGGTCTCTATGAATATCTTCGCCCCTGTAATAGAGCGATCCACGTGGCTTTCGGCAGCGAAATTGATGATCGTATCTATGCGGTGCTCGTCGATGATTTGTTCAACGAGCCGCCCATCGCAGATATCGCCCTTGATGAATTTGTGATTGGAGTGGTCGAGGAAGCCGGCGAGGTTCTCAAGGTTGCCGGCGTAAGTTAGCTTGTCGAGATTGGCAATAAAGACCTCGGGATGCTCGGCAAGCACCATTCGCACGAAGTTGCTTCCGATGAATCCTGCGCCGCCTGTGACGAGTATTCTACTCATAAAAGCCTCAGAAAATGTTCCAATGGGACTTGCCAGGGCTCGATGGGCTCGTCAAGCAGGGTCTTTATCTTGCTGCAATCAAACCTGCTGTTTAACGGCCTCCGGGCCGGGCTTCCAAAATCACTGGTTTTGCAAGGCAACAGGCTAACATCCATAGAGAGCTTGTCAAACATAAACTTCGCCATTTCATATCGGCTGACGAAGCCTTCGCTTGCGAAGTGAAACAGGCCCCGCGGCTTTTTTCGCAAGAGCAAGCAGAGGGCTTTGGCGACCTCGGTTGTGGCGGTCGGTGAGCCTATCTGGTCGTCAACGACCTTCATGGGTTGGCCGGATTTTGCACGCCGGGTGAGCTTTGTTGGAAAGTTGGTGCCGACAGAGCCGTAGGTCCACTCGACACGGACGATGCAGTGGGCACAATCGGTCTCGGCCAGGAGCCGCTCGCCCGCCAGTTTCGTTTTGCCGTATTCATTTATCGGGTTGGGAGCATCGGTCTCAACGTAAGGGCCATCCGAGCGGCCGTCGAATACGAAGTCGGTACTGATGTGCAGGATCCATTTATCGGCCTGCTTTGCAAAGTCACCGAGCCGCCCTACCGCTGCCGCGTTGACCTGGTAAGCAAGCTCAGCTTCGCCCTCGGCGCCATCTACATCGGTGTAGGCGGCGCAATTGACAATTATCTCAGCAGAGTCAACGGCTTGTTTTAATTGTTCGGGATTGGTTATGTCGAACTCCGGCAGGTCAAATACGCCGACAGCCAAACCCTGCTGCTCGCACATTTTCGCCAAGTCCGTGCCGAGCATTCCCCTGCCGCCGAGAATTGCTATTGTTTCTTTGGTCATTGCGGAGGCTCATTTGCAACGAGCTCATTAGCCCGATTGAGCGATTCGAACGTTCCAGCATCGGACCACCAGCCTTCGAGAACGTCATAAGCCAATTCGCCTCTGGCAATATAAGCTTCGTTGACGTGGGTAATTTCGAGCTCGCCGCGGGCTGATGGTCTGAGGGTGCGTATGATCTCGAAGACGGCGGCATCGTAGAAATATATGCCCGTCACGGCGTAATCCGACTTTGGCTCTTCGGGTTTTTCCTCGATACCGATGACTTTGCCGCCGGCAAGCTCCGCGACGCCGAATCGCCGAGGGTCGGGCACCTGCTTTAGGAGGACTCTGGCGCCCTGTTCTTGGGCGATGAACTTGTCGGCATAGCTCTTGAGGCCGGCCTGAAAGATATTGTCGCCAAGGATGACCGCCACCGGATGGGCCGCTGCGAAGTTCTCTGCCAGGGCCAGGGCCTGGGCGATGCCGCCGGCCTCGTCCTGGACTTTGTACGTGAACCGGCAGCCGAACCCTTTCCCTGAACCTAACAGGCTGACGACGTCGCCCATGTGCTCGACACCGGTAACGATGAGGACCTCCTCAATTCCGGCCGAAATAAGCTTTTCAATGGGGTAATAGATCATCGGCTTTTGCCCGATGGGCAACAGATGCTTGTTTGTGACCTTGGTCAGCGGTAAAAGTCGCGAGCCCGTCCCGCCGGCAAGGACAACGCCTCGTAAATCCATAATCTTCTCCTTGCGAGCTTATTAGAATTGACGAATTGTAAAGCCTGCCGGTGCCGCTGTCAACCTCAGATTGTGGGATATTACCCTACAGGGCGGGATGTCCGGCTTGGGCCGGTAGCGGTAACGGGGCAAGGCAGTCGGTGAAAGTCTCACACTGCCACCTTTAGGTAATCGCCTTTGTTGCTCCGGTTGTGAAGCCGCCATCTACGAGGATTATCTGGCCGGTAATGTAGACCGAAGCGTCGGATGCGAGGAAGACGACCGCGCCGTCGAGGTCGTTCGGCTTACCCGGCCGGTTGAGGGGGATGCGGCCTGTGATGTAATTCACCCATTCCTTGTTCTCATAAAGGACCGCATTCTGGGCGGTTTTGAACCAGCCCGGGGCAAGGACGTTAGCCGTTATTCCATATTTGCCCCATTCGGCGGCCAGGCTTCGGGTCATTTGGAGGACGCCGCCGCGACTGGCCGTATAGGGAGCGATTCCCTCCATGCCAAAGACGCACGTGCAGGAGCCGACGTTGATTATTCTGCCGTACCCGCGTTTTATCATCTCCTTGCCGACGGCCTTAGCGCAGAAGAAACTGCCCTTGAGATTGGTGTTTAGCACGGTGTCCCAGTCCTGCCAGGAGAATTCGGTGACGGGGTTTCGGATGTTCAGGCCCGCGTTGTTAACGAGGATGTCGATTTTGCCGTATTCGGCCATGGCCGTTTGAACCATGCTCTCAATGTCGCTTTGCGAGAGCACGTCTAATTGAACGGGCAGGGCCTTTCTGCCCAAGGCCTCAATTTCTTCCTTAAACTCAGTCAGGCTCGATAGTTTCCGGCTTGTGATCACCAGATCCGCGCCGGCCCCGGCAAGTGCCCTACCGAAATACTGCCCCAGCCCCCTGCTCGTCCCCGTCACTATCGCTACTTTCCCGGTAAGATCAAATAAGTCCTGCATCTTGACCAACCTCAACTTATGGCTCCAACACGATTTTGAGCAAATTCTCCTCGGCCTTGAGCAGGCGGTCGAAGGCACGAGGTCCCTGGCTTAACGGCAGAACCTCGCTGATTAACGGCTCGACGTCAATTTTGCCCGAAGCGACAAGGTCTATACAGTCGCCGAATTCGCCGCTGCTGGCGTAAGAACCGGTGAAGGTCAGCTCCCTTGCGACCAATTCCTGGGGATTGAACTCGGCCCGCGACTCCAAATTCCCAACGGCGACCACATACCCGCCTGTCTTTGTGATCGAGATTGCCTCCTGAAAAGTCCCGGCAAAACCGACTGCCTCAAACGTTACATTCGCTCCCCTACCGTCCGTTTCCTTGAGAATCGCCTCTTTCAGGTCTGTCTTGGCGGGATTCACGACTTTGTCGGCCCCGAGCTTTTTTGCCACGCCCAGGCGAAATTCGTTGGTATCGCACGCAATGACCTTGGCAGGACCTCGAAGCCTGACGGCCTGGAGAATGAAAAGTCCTATTGTCCCGGCCCCTATGACCGCGACCGTATCGTCGGGCGTTATGGGGGCCCTGCTCGCAGCGTGCACACCTATCGAGACCGGCTCGAGAAGGGCCGCCTGGACAAATGACACATTGTCCGGGATATTCGAGACAATCCACCACGGCACCGCGACATATTCGGCGAAAGCACCGTGCCTCTTGAAATCGCCCGTGGAAACACCAAGCACCTGCCGTTTTTCACAGCGATTGAATCGCCCTTCTCGGCACGGTGGGCACTGATTGCAATAAACCGTCGAATCGAAGCAAACCCTGTCGCCCTGCTCGAAATCTTTGACATTTCTCCCGAGCCCCTCAACGATCCCCGCAGCTTCGTGGCCCATAATCAGAGGCGGAATTCTCCTGCCCGTCTCGCCCGTCGAGCCATGGACGTCCGAGCCGCAAATCCCGCAGGCCTTGACGCCAACGAGCACCTCGTCGTCGCCCACGGCAGGGTCGGGGAAATCCGAATATTCAAAACTGTGTGGTCCGGTATAGATTAGCGCCTTCAATCAAGTATCTCCATTAAACAGTGCGAATCGGCCTGATTATATTGCAGCATCCGCGGCCTGTCCACCTCTTTCGTCAGCAGCATACTGTGTTTCATTGGCCTCCGCGCCCACGGAAAGTAGGGAAAACTCATTGGATTCGGGCACAAATTTCAGGTATTATCACAGTTTCGTTGCTCGGGCAGAGTTGCCCGGCAGAGGTGATTCCGGATAACCTCGTAAATGCGTACAGCCTGACTGTGAGAACGTTAAACAGAAGAAGGGGCAAACAAAATGGAACGCTCAAGATCGAAAAAGACTCTGATATTGTCGCTGCTGCTGTGCGTATGCCTGTCGTGGCCGGCTGCGGGCCAAACCAAGCTGCTCTGGCAGATTGGCAAGATAGACAACAATACCGCTGAGTTCGCGATTGGTCCCGACATGAGCAACCAGTACTCTGTGAGGTTTCCTCACGGTGCACTGTTCGTGGCTGACCAGTCCGACCCGAAGCAGGACTGGCCGTACATCCAGCCTGGACCGGCCGACGTCTGGGCCGGCAGCAAGAGTCACACGTTCAGAATTCTCTTCGGTCTCAAGAAGCCGCCAAATACGGGCAAATGCAGGCTCGTTCTCGACTTCGTGGATACCCACAGCTCCAAACCACCAACGCTGGCGATCAAAATCAACGACGCGTCCTTCGATCGCCAATTGCCCCGAGGTGCCGGCGACACGTCGGCGTTTGGGCAACCTGAGAAGGGCCGCGAACACACTGAGACCGTCGATTTCCCGGCAAACACCCTCAAGACGGGCACTAACGAGATCAGCATCACCTCGGCAGAGGGCAGTTGGATTCTGTATGACTACGTGGCCCTGAAGGTGCCGAGTGGTGTTGAAAAAGGGCCGTTGGATACTGTGAACAAGCTTCTCGGTGTCGATACCCAGCCGTATCTTGTGGAGCATACCGACGGCAAGCTCTATCAGCCGGTGCTCGCCTCTGTCCTGCACATCGGCGGGCCGGCTGAGGCCTCGGTCGCCGTCAACGGCGCCGAACGCCTCGAGCACTCGCTCAAGTCAGGCTTCAAGGTCATCGAAGGGCTCGCCCCGGCGGTCAAGAGCGCCACTTCCGTAAACGTGGATGTCAAAGTCGCCGGCAAATCACTTGGCAAACGGACCCTGACAATAAATCCGATTCGAAAGTGGGAGGTGTACCTGCTGCACCATTCGCACGTGGACATCGGTTATACGCACGTGCAGACGGATGTTGTGCGCATGCACTGGGAGTATTTCGAGCAGGTGATCGAGCTTGCGCGCAAGACGGCGGACTATCCGGCCGGGGCACAGTTCAAGTGGAACGTAGAGGTGCTCTGGGCGGTGGACAGTTACCTCAAGCAGGCCTCCGAAGAAAAGCGGAAAGAATTCATCGAAGCGGTCAAGAAGGGGTGGATCGCCCTGGATGCCCTGTACGGCAACGAGCTTACGGCCCTGTGCCGGCCGGAGGAGCTAATCCGGCTGGTCGGATATGCACAGAAGCTGAGGCAGCAGTACGGCGTGAAGATCGATTCGGCCATGATTACCGATGTGCCCGGCTATACGTGGGGTATAGTGCCGGTGCTGGCGCAGAGCGGGGTGAAGTACTTCTCGGTCGGGCCCAATCGCGGGCACAGGATAGGGTACACGCTGTCGGAATGGGGCGACAAGCCCTTCTACTGGGAGGGGCCTTCCGGAAAGGAGAATATCCTCTGCTGGGTGGCGGGTGAGGGATATTCGCTCTTCCACAGCGGGCGTCTCGACGGCGGCAGACTCCTCAAATACCTCAAACGCCTGGAGGAATCGAAGTATCCGTACGATATGCTTCAGGTTCGCTACTCAATTGGCGGCGACAACGGCCCGCCTGACCCGGGGCTGAGCGACTTCGTTAAGAAATGGAACGAGAAATACGCCTACCCGAAGCTGATTGTCTCGACGGCCAGCGAGATGTGCCGGGAGTTCGAGCGCCGATACGGCGGCAAGATTCCCAAGGCCCGCGGCGACTTTACGCCCTACTGGGAGGACGGGGCAGGGTCGTCTGCGCGCGAAACGGCGCTGAACCGCGCCGCCGCCGAGCGGCTCGTACAGGCTGAGGCCTTATATGCAATGCTCAATCCAACCGGTTACCTGGCTGATGAGTTCTACGAGGCCTGGCGCAACGTCATTCTCTACGATGAGCATACGTGGGGGGCGCACTGCAGTATAAGTCAGCCGGACAGTGATTTCACCAAGGCGCAGTGGAAAATCAAGCAGGCCTTTGCCCTCGACGCCGATGCACAGTCCCGCAACCTGCTCGACGACTCACTGGCCAAGCACCGGAGTTCGGCGAAGAAAGTAAAGGCCGTGGATGTGTTCAATACGTGCTCGTGGCCCCGCACCGACCTTGTCGTCATCCCCAAACACTGGCAACCCGCCGGCGTCATCGTGTTCAGTGCTAAAGGCGGAGCCGTTCCCACTGGGCGTCTATCCACCGGCGAAATTGCTTTTATCGCGCGAGACATCCCGCCGTTTGCCAGCAAACGCTTCACTCTGAAAACACCTGGTCTACTCGGTATGAGGGTGCCAGGACCGACCAAAGCGACCCCTCCGACGGTTTTCAACTCGCGCCTGACTGTTACGCTTGATGAGAAGACCGGTTCGATCATCAGCCTCAAACACAGAGACGTGTCTGTCGATCTCGCCGCAGGCGGAAAAGGGATCGGGCTTAACGACTACTTCTATGTAGCCGGTAGGGACCCGAAGGAGCTCCAGCGTGACGGTCCGGTCACAATTACTGTAAAAGAGTCCAGCCTGCTCGTAGCTTCGCTGCTTGTAACTTCTGATGCACCGGGCTGCCACAAGCTTACTCGTGAGATCCGCCTGATCGGTGGGCTGGAGCGTGTGGATATCATCGACACCATCGACAAGAAGAAGATATACAAGCAGGAGGCGGTGCATCTGGCGTTTGCCTTTAATGTGCCGAATGGCGTGATGCGGATGGATGTTCCGTGGGGTGTGGTTCGGCCGGAGGCGGACCAATTAGCCGGGGCGTGCAAGAATTACTTCACCGTGCAGCGATGGGTGGATGTGTCCAACGAGAATTTCGGCGTGACGTTGGCGACGGTGGACGCCCCGCTGATTGAAGTCGGCGCTATTACAAACGACCCGCGGGGAGGCGTCGGCTGGATCAAGAAGCTCGAGCCGACGACGACGCTCTATTCATACGTGATGAACAATTACTGGGAGACGAACTACAAGGCGGGGCAGGAGGGTCCGACGGTGTTCCGGTACTCGCTTCGGCCTCACGGGAAATTCGATTCGGCGGCGGCTGCACGATTCGGGGTCGAGCGGAGTCAGCCGTTAATCGTTGTGCCGGTCGACGAAGGGGCCGAGTTGCAGGTCCCGGTTCTTAGCGTCGAGCCGGCCGAGGTGATTGTTACGGCGTTTAAGCCGAGCGAGGACGGCAAGGCGCGGATAGTTCGGCTCTTCAATGCTTCAGAGAAGAATTGCAGGGCGAAAATTATGTGGGGCGAGGCGCCAGAGTCGGTCTGGCTGAGCAATCTTGCCGAGCAGCCCGTTTCGCAGGTCAAAGGGCCGGTCGAATTGGCTGGACACGAGTTCGTTACGCTGAGAGTGCCGTTACGCAGATAGGAGAGCGAAATGACATCACGCGAGCGAATCCTGGCGGCATTGGAGCACCGCGAGGGCGACCGAGTTCCGATCGATTTTTCCGGGCATCGGTCGTCGGGTATAGCGGCGATTGCGTATGCGAAGCTGCGAGAGTATCTGGGGCTTGCCGCAAGGCCGATTCGCGTTTACGACGTTATACAGCAATTGGCGATTGTCGATGAGGACGTCCTTGAGAGATTCGCCGTGGACACCATTGAGCTGGGCCGAGGCTTTGCACTCGATGACGAATCCTGGTCGCCGTGGGTTTTGCCGGATGCGACGGCCTGTTTTGTGCCCGCCTGGACACGAATCGAGAGGGACGAAGGGCGGTGGGTGATTCGGTCGCCGAGTGGCAGAGTGCTGGCCCAGATGCCGGAGGGGACATTATATTTCGAGCAGACGTATTATCCTTTTCTCGAAGGACAGGACAATCCGGAGGCGATTCGCGATGCGCTCGAAGAGTCTATGTGGACGTCGGTCGCGGCTCCGCCCGGGCCGATTGACGACGAGGCGCTTTCCGAAGGGGCCAAGCAGTTACGCAGGAAAACGGAGCGGGCGATAATAGGCTTATTCGGAGGCAACCTCTTTGAGATGGGGCAGTTCCTTTATCGCAACGACCAATTCATGATGTTGCTGGCCTCTGAGCCGCGGCGGGCGCACCGTTTTCTCGATGCGCTCGTCGAGATCCATTTGGCCAACTTGGAGCGGTTCTTAGGGGCAGTCGGCGAATACATCGATATCATTCTCTTCGGTGACGATCTTGGGATGCAGACGGGCCCTATGATTTCGCCGGCGATGTACCGAGAGTTCTTTAAGCCGCGGCACAAGCTGCTCTGGAACCGGGCAAAAGAGCTGGCCGATGCGAAGGTGATGCTCCATTGCTGTGGAGGAGTTCGCGAGCTGCTCGACGATTTGATCGAGGCCGGCCTTGACGCTATCAACCCTGTGCAGATTAGCTGCACCGGGATGGATGCCGCTGAGCTAAAGGCCCAGTTCGGCTCGCGTCTGACCTTCTGGGGCGGCGGATGTGACACGAGGGATCTGCTGGCGAACGGCACCCCGCAGCAGGTCGCCGAGCACGTCAGAGAGCAGGTCAAGATACTTGGTCCCGGCGGAGGATTCGTCTTTCAGCAGGTGCACAATATCCTGGCAAACGTGCCGCCGGAGAATATCGTCGCGATGTTCGACGCGGTGAACGATGCTTCTTAGGCCGTAGCGAAGAATTACATGAGCTTGATAGACTTCTGTATAGTCGTCTTTTACTTCTGCGTTGTTATTGGCCTGGGTTTCTGGTATCGCAAGCGCGCATCCAAGAACCTCGGGGCTTACTTTCTGGGGGGCAAGCGGATTCACTGGCTGGGCCTGGCAATGTCCGGCTCGGTGTCCAATTTCGATATTACCGGGACGATGTGGATCATTTCGATCCTGTACGTCCTCGGGTTCAAGTCGATGTGGCATCACTGGATGTGGGGGTTTTTGATGGGCGCCTTTTTCTTAGGGTATATGGGCAAATGGGTTCGGCGCTCCAACGTGATGACGGCGGCCGAGTGGATGAAAACGCGCTTTGGCAGCGGCGCCGGGGGGAACCTGGCCCGGACCGCCTACGCGCTTATGGCGGTGCTTACTCTGGCCAGCTTTGTGGGCTACGCCTTTCAGGGGATCGGCAAGTTTGCCTCGGTATATATTCCGTTAGAGTTGCTTGCCGAGCATACGTCTATCGGCTGGCTCCAGCAAATGCTCACAACGCACGAAGCCGACGTACTGGCCCTGACGATAATCAGCGCTACGACGCTCTACGTCATTCTCGGCGGACTTTACAGCGTGGTTGTAACCGATGTCATCCAGACGGTGATACTGACGCTGGCCGGCATTTTTATTGCCTATATCGCCTGGTCGAAGCTGACGCCGGAATTCCTGGCTCAGTTGCCCGAAGGCTGGGCTTCATTAAGCGTACCGTGGCGGATAGAGGAATTTGCCGGGACGAAGGATGCCGGCTTTGAGCTATTCGGCGCCCTTGTGATTGTCTGGGTCGTCAAGGGGCTGCTGCTCAACGCCGGCGGGCCGGCGCAGATGTACGACTTCCAGCGATTTTTAGCGGCTCGTGACGCCCGCGACGCAGCGAAGGTCGGCGCCGCCTGGAGCGTGTTTTTGATAGTCCGCTGGGCGATGGTGGTCGGGATCGCCCTGCTGGCCCTCACCGGAGCTGCCGGCGTCACGGACAGGGAGAAGGTGATGCCGATTGTGCTGGCCGATTTCCTGCCGGTCGGAATCAAGGGCATTGTGATAGCCGGGCTGTTAGCGGCGTTTATGTCAACGTTCAGCTCGACGGTCAACAGCGGGGCATCCTTCATAGTCCGCGATATCTGGCAGCCTTACTTTCGTCCAAAGGCTTCCGACAAAGAATCCGTGCGGTTCAGCTATCTGGCCACGCTTCTGTTGGTTATCATCGGCGTGGCAATTGGTTTTAAGGCCAAATCCATTGCCGAGATATGGAACTGGATGATGATGGAGCTGGGCGCAGGCGTGGTGATGCCGAATGTCCTTCGATGGTACTGGTGGCGGATGAACGGCTGGGGCTACTCGCTCGGCATATTTGTGGGAATCGGCCTGGCTTTAGCAGGCTTATTCGTTGGCGGCGTGCCGTCTTTCGTTACGTTTCCCGTGATCTGCGCCGCTTCACTGGCGGCAAGCATAATTGGCTCGCTGGCCACCCGCCCGGTGAGCCAGGATGTCTCAATTTCGTTTTACCGGTCTGTTCGGCCGTTCGGCCTGTGGGGCCCGGTTCGCAAACAAGCCGAATTGTCGGCGCAAGAGCCGGCATCAAAGTCTGAGAACGTGTCGCTGACAATTCTTAACGTTGTTCTTGCTATGGTTGCGATTTGCGGGCTGTACTTGTTCCCGATGTACCTGGTCGGGCATTGGTACGGCAAATCAATGATGTCGCTCGCCGTGGCGCTTGGGGCCATCGCGGTGCTTAGGTTTACATGGTATCCGAATCTGCCCGCTAAGCGGTCGTCCGAGGAGAAGCAGTAGTTGGAAAACAAAGAACAGCCCGGCTGAAATTGACCGAGACTGTGCCATCTACAAAAGAATTGAGAAAGTTCGAAATTGCCGCGTCCCAACACGTCTGTAATTGTAAGGTGTGCCGCAAAAGCCAGGAATAAGTTGAAAATTAGGGACGGATTTGAAGGAGTACGAAATGGGCAAGGCCAAACCTGTGGTGGTATTGGCGTTTCTGTCAGTGGTGTTGGCGTCATCAGCGATTGTGGCCGGCCAGGAGGCTGAATGGCCCTGCTGGCGGGGACCAAACCGGGACGGCAAGTCTCCGGATACGAATCTGCTCAAGCGATGGCCCCAAGGCGGACCGGAGCTGCTTTGGCAGGTCAATGGACTGGGTGGCGGCTTTTCCACTGTTGCCGTAACCGGAGGCGCCGTGTACATCACCGGCGACGTCGGCGACAAGCTGATCCTGTTTGCCTTTGATATGAACGGCAAGCCGAAATGGAAGGTGCCGGTCGATAAGGCATGGACGACGAGTCATGCGGGGTCGCGCTCGACACCTACGATCGACAGCGGGCGGCTGTACCTCTTGTCCGGTAACGGTGTGCTCGTGTGTATGGACCCGAAGAGCGGCGAGCTCAACTGGTCGAAGAATATGAGAGATTTCGGCGGCAGGTCGGGCGGATGGGGCTACGCCGAGTCGGTCCTGATTTACAACGACTTGGCTATAGTCAAGCCCGGCGGCGAGAGCTGTATCGTCGCGCTCAACAAGGCAAGCGGGGAGATTGTCTGGAAAAGCACGGGTTTCAACGCCGGGCCGGAATACAGCTCCTGTTACCCGTTTGATTATGCAAATACGTCCGTCATTACGACAGGGACGCGATCAGGCATCGTGGGCATCTCGGCGAAGACAGGCGAATTTCTCTGGTTGAACAATTGGAGCGCCCGCAATACGGCAAACTGCCCCGATCCTCAGTATGCCGATGGGTATGTGTTCTGGGCCAACGGCTACGGCAAAGGCGGTATATGTTTGAAACTGACCGCCCCAGACGGCAAGGTCGCTGCTGAGGAGGCCTGGACAACGAAGGGCATGGATTGCCACCACGGCGGCTACATCATTCACGAAGGATATATCTACGGCAACAATGGCGGCGGTTGGTCGTGCCTGGAGCTCAAGAGCGGCAAGGTTATGTGGAAAGAGAAAGCCGTGGGCAAGGGTTCGCTGTGCTTCGCCGACGGGATGCTCTATCTCTTCGGAGAAAGCGGCGGCAAAGCCGCTCTGGCGACGTGCTCGGCCGAAGGTATGGAGGTTAGAGGCAATGTCACCGTCGAGGGCAGCGGCCCAAGCTGGGCGCATCCGGTCGTAATAGGCGGCAGGCTCTACCTGAGATACGCAGACAACCTCTACTGCTTCAGCGTAAACGCCGGCCAAATATAGCCGCCGACCGGCCACAAGAACAAGCTCAAGCGCATCTCGAGCCCACATCGTCCATTCCACGAACGTAAAGTAGCCGTGAGAGGCGTTGTGGGAGATTCTGTGGGCTGGTTCAGGTGAAAAAAAAGGGCTGCAAGCGCCGATTGAATCGGAACTCACAGCCCTTAGATTTCGGCTTAGTCACCGCCGTCAAAACGCTCTTCGTCTTCGCAGCCAGCCAACCAGGCCCGCGCCAATGCTGCCTAACAAAATAGCACCGGGTGCAGGGATAACCGTGAAGCCGTTTTCTAGCTGTACGGGTATACCGTCCAAGGTGAAGTCGTCCAGGTAGGACGTCTTGTCTTCTGTTACGCCGCCGCCGCCAGTCCGCATGAGGACCATTTTTATGGTCGCGTTGCTAAAGTCATACGTGTTGCCCCAGGTGGTGGTGATGGGAGCCAGGTTCTGAAACTCGCTCCACATTATGGCGTTCGACTGCGTCGCGATGTCATGGCCGCCCAAGTAGTTGCCGGAGCCATCCCACGCGAAGAACTGATATGGGTAGCGGGTCGAACTGTCCAGATTAACCCAGGTGTCGCCTGGGATCGCCTTTGCGCCGTCTCCGGGCTGATCCCAAAGTACGTTGTGCGGCATGACGTTGAACAGAACGTCATAGCCATAGTCAGTGCCACCGATTACCATGTTGGGATACGACGTATCAAGGCACATGGTAAAATTGACCCCATGGAAACTGTAAGGTCCGCGATCGACAACAACCGTGTTTCCGTGGCCATCGTCACCCCAGATAGGGGACTTGGGGCTTTTTGTCCAATAATCCCAGCTGGCAAAGTCCTTGACCTTGGGATCACCCAGGTTCGTGACCTTCACGCCCGCGTAGTGGATAGCATCTTTCGGGTAGTACAACTCCAGGGAGGAATTGCCGACCTTGGCCTCCGTAGTAACCCACTGTATCGTGCCCAGGTTGTAGGTGTACTCCGTTACTGTCGGAAGAGCCTGGGCCGTCTCTGGCACCGCCAAAATCATTGTCATTACTAAACAAATTGTAATTAACTTCTTCATAATCTTGTTACCTCCACTTTATCAGTTTTGATCTACTTTGTTGTTCATAAGCATTCAGGACAGGAGCGCCCTGCCCTCGTTTGTAGTTTTCACTTTTCACTTTTTAGAGCATCTTTTCATCTCCTTTCACAACAAGATGTGTTTGATTATCTAAGACCTTTATCGTGCCGGCCTCCTAACTAACCTCCTTTCCTTTTACGCTTCAGCTAAGTTGATATTGTAAAAAACGGTTTATCTTGGGGTGGAAGCTTGAGAGGCAACTTACATAAGCTTACTCACCTTCGTCCTTTGCCAACACAAGAATTGATTTCCTTCTCATTTTCCTTCTCCTCTGAAAATAGCTGTTCGTATTTCAAGCACCGCATACGCACAGGCGCTGGCTGCTGTCAATAACAAACGGATCGGCTCCTCCTGTAACTGCTTGTGAGCCTTAAAACCACTACTATTGTGCAATTTGCCTGAGATTTTGTCTATCGTGGTAAGTACTGGTTTTTGTAATTTTTTTCACAAGACACCAGGGTTTTTGGCCTAAAAAGCAGGTTTTTGAGGAGGGAGAAAAAAATAAAAAATTTTCCTTGACTATATGGTCAAACAACCATATAGCATAATAAGGCTGTTTGGGTACTGATTGTGAAGCCATCGGGGTATTGATTATGAAGGCATTAACTAAGAGGCAGCACGAAGTGCTTATATATGTAGAGGGCCGTCTGCGGGACAATAATCCGCCGAGCCAGCGGGAGATCGCCCGGCACTTCGGGCTGGCCCAGAACGCCGCTTATCAATTGGTGAGGTACCTCAAGAACAAAGGCTACCTTACAGATTCAGGCGGGCATCGCCGGCTCAGGCTCTCTAAGGAATACATCGGGAGCAAAGAACCAGGCGAGGGCATCCCCGTTGTCGGTCGCGTAGCAGCGGGTGAGCCGATATTGGCCCAGGAGAATATCGAAGGATATGTGAACCTAAAAAAGCTGTTCGGCCGGTCCGAGGATGCGTTTCTGCTGAAAGTCGTTGGCGATAGTATGGTCGATGAAGGTATTATGGACGGCGACCTTGTGCTGGTCAAACCCAGCTCGACAATTGATAACGGGCGAATCGGCGTGGTGCTGCTGGATGACGAGGCAACGGTTAAAAGGGTGTATATCCAAGCCAATCGAATAGCGCTTAAATCCGCCAACCGCGCCGCCGGGTATAAGACCCGATACATAAAACGGGCCGAAAGAGACGTTCGTATAATCGGTAAGGTGATAGGCTGTTTAAGGACGGATATACATTAGTAGTGGTCTGTTGCAGTTTAATTGATGGCTGTCATTGCGAAGGAGCGAAGCGACTGCGGCAATCTCAAGCCTCAGTGCGCAAAAACCGGCTATTTTCTTGGGAGCGCAGCGAAGCAGTCTCTCTTATTCGAAGGCAGGAGATTGCCACGGCCTTTCAGGCCTCGCAATGACAATAGAATACGCAGTACGTCATTGCGAGGAGCGAAGCGATGAAGCAATCTCGACTTTTTCAATAGGCCCTTGTGCGGGAACGACAAATTGTATTACATTGTTACTGAGCTAACACTTACGGTGGTAGCGGATTCAGAAGCAGTTACTCTGAATAGGGATAAAAATGGATGGTCGAATTTACATAGGGATAGCGGGCTGGTCGTATGCGGACTGGAACGGGATTGTCTATACACAATCGGGGGTCGATAAGCTCGAATATGTCAGCGGCTTTGTCGATGTAATCGAGATTAACAGCACGTTCTATCGCCCCCCCGCCGAGCGAAACAGCGTATCCTGGCTGAAGAGGACCTCGGCCAATCCGCAGTTTTTCTTTACCGCCAAACTGCACCGTGAAATTACCCACGAAGGCAAAATCGACCCGGCAACCGTCAAGCAGTTCCATACGGGCTTTAAGCCTTTGCTCGACGAAGGCAAATTGAGACAACTGCTGGTGCAGTTCAGGTACGACTTTGCCGATTCGCAGCAGAGCCGGCGGCATCTATCCGAGATAGTGAAGAATTTTTCCGAAACGTTCAGCTTAGTGGTGGAGGTCAGGCATAAATCCTGGCAGATGCCGGGTGCGCTGAATTTCCTCCAGGGGCTCGGCGTTGCCGTCTGCAATCTCGATTATCCGACCACGTGGAACTCATTCGACATGCAGCTTTGCACGGTAGGCACAAACGGTTATTTCAGGATGCACGGAAGAAACAGAGAAAAGTGGTTCAGCAAGGCCGGCAGGGATGAAACTTACGATTACTATTACGAGGACAGTGAGCTTGCTCAGATAAAAAAACGGCTCGATAAACTGGCCAAGGCCTTCGAATCGCTCACCGTTATCGCCAACAATCACTACCGGGGCGCCGAGCTTGCCAATGCACTTGAGCTAAAGGCGCTGGTTACGGGGCAAAAACAGCCCGTCCCCGAGGGTCTTTTAAGGAGTTATCCGGACCTGGCAAGGATTGCCTTAAATGTATAATCGTTCATTAGATTGTCGTTCGTCAGGGTGGAGAAGGTATGCGCATAGCCGCACTTGCCTGCAGGAGTTACTACAGCCTTTTGAGAGGGCCGGTCTCGGTGCAGCGGCTCGTCCAAAGGGCCAAGGAGTACGGCTACGGCGCCATTGCCCTAACGGACGTCAATTCGATGTATGGGGCGGCGGATTTTTGCAAATCAGCCAAACAGGCAGATATAAAGGCGGTCCTCGGCGTAGAGATTCTGACCGATACCCAAAGGGCCGTGCTGCTTGCCGAGAGCAGGGCTGGGTATGAAAATCTTTGCAGAATAACTACGGCAAGAAACCTCGATACCAACTTCTGCCTGATTGAGCAGCTAAAGAGGCACAACAAAGGTCTTATCTGTATTTGCTCCCAACAAAGGCTGCTAAAGCTCCTGCAAGAGATATTTCACAGGGATTATCTATTTGCCGGCTGTAAAGGGCCGGCACCGGCTAAGTGGGCAAGGGCGAATAAGATAGCAGCTATCGCCTGCGAAGATTTCAACTACCTGGATGACAGCGATATAGTTACAGCCAGGCTTTTGGCAAGGATAAGGCGGTTAAGCGTGGCCGGGCCGGGGCCGCCGGATTGCTGCGGATTCAATAAGCTCATACCAGAAACGCAATTCAGGCGAAGGTTTCCGGGCTGCCCTGAAGCGCTCCGTAATGCCGAACAGATAGCTCAGCGCTGCAACTTCCAATTACTAAACGGACGGTATTTCTTACCTAAAGTCAAGCTTACCAAAGGCAGAGCCGCCGACGCCGAGCTGGCCAGACTTTGCCACATTGGCCTTGCGAAGAAATATAATCCCGTGGACAAGGAAATTGTTAAGCGGCTCGAACGCGAGCTGGCAGTCATACGAAAGAACAAGTTCAGTGATTACTTTCTGGTGGTCCACAGGATAGTCAGCTTTGCAAAGCAAAACGGCATCCCCGTAGAAGTGCGCGGCTCGGCGGCGGGGTCGCTCGCGGCACATTTATTAGGCTTTACGAGGGTATGCCCTATTGCGAACAATCTATACTTCGAGCGTTTTATGAACCCCGGCAGAAAAGACTGTCCCGATATTGATATTGACTTTTGCTGGAGAAGGCGGGACGAGGTGATAAAGTTCTGCTACGAACACTGGGGATATGAAAACGTCGCAATGATTTCAAATATCAACAGATACCGCCGTCGCAGCGCCATTCGAGACGTGGGAAGGTTCCTCGACCTGGAGCCAAACCAGATAAACGAGCTTGTCAACACGCGAAAACCAAATCCCGATTCTGCCGTCTATAAGTTAGCTGAGAGGATAATGGACGTGCCCAGGCACTTAGGCGTCCACTGCGGCGGCATCGTTATCACTCCCAAGCCGGTCAGATGTATCGCACCTCTCGAGCGGGCAAACAAAGGCGTGATTATAACTCAATACGATAAAACGGCCGCCGAGGCCGTGGGGCTGGTTAAGATCGACCTCTTGGGTAACAGGGCGCTTTCAACAGTAAACGAGGCGGTGCATATTATCAGCAAGCCCGCTAAGAGTATGGACATCGACGCCATAGACCCAAACGATGAAAAAACAGCGAAGCTGCTAATCGCCGGTGACAGCCTCGGCGTATTTCAATGTGAATCGCCGGGGATGAGACAACTTTTGCGCGGGCTTAAGGTCAAGAGCAAGAAAGATGCCGCAATCGCCCTGTCGCTAATCAGGCCCGGCCCCGCTTCAGGTGGGATGAAGGCCGAATTCATCGAGCGGCACGTCAATGGAAAGCCGTTCCGGTATCTGCACCCGAAAATGAAGGATGTCCTCGGTGACACTTACGGCGTTATGCTGTATCAGGAGGATGTGATGCGGATAGCCGTTGAGATCGCCGGCTACAGCCTGGCCGAGGCCAACCAGTTCAGGACGGAGGTGTCGAAGAAGGTTTCCGCCGTGCGTCTGCAGGCCCAGTATGTCGATTTCGTATATTCCAAGGCCGAGCAGGAAGGGATCGACCGCCAGAGTGCCGAGGCCATCTGGGAGCAGATACTGAAGTTCGCTGCCTATTCGTACTGCAAGGCCCACGCGACGGTATATGCCAATATCGCGTGGCAGACGGCCTTTCTGAAGGCGCACTATCCGCAGCAGTTTTATACCTCGCTGTTTAACAATCACCACGGGATGTATCCGCTGAGGGTCTATGTGTGGGAGGCCATAAGGCACGGCATAAGGATACTGCCGCCCCACGTCAATCGCAGCCAAATTGAGTGGTCACCGCAGGGCAGAGCCATTCGCGCGGGTTTGAATATCATCAAGGGCCTAAGTTACAGCGTAACGGACGCAATTGTTCGCCAAAGAAAGATTAGGCCTTTCGCCGACATAGACGACCTGCGCACGCGGGTAAAGTTCAATCGGCCGCAGTTGCAAAACCTTATTCACGTCGGCGCCTGTGACGGCTTAGGCAAAACCCGGCCTGCGATGCTGATGCAGTTACATTATGCGCCTTTGGACCCGAATCAACTGCTGCTCTTTGATCTCTACAATAATCCATCACGAAAACGACTGCCCGAATACGACCGGATAGCGAAATTGAAAGCCGAGGTTGACGTTACCGGAATTCCATTTAGCCTCCATCCGGCGCTGTTGCTGCAGATAAAGCACACGCCAACGGCCAGCCTGAGCAGATTCATCAACAGGGAAGTTACCGTAGCCGGCTTTGTGGCCACCGCACGACGGGCCAGGACCAGCAACGGCCGGGTAATGGGCTTTGTAACATTAGAGGATTCCACCGGCCTGGCAGAGATAACCTTCTTTCCCGATAAGATAAACCTGTATCAAAACATCTGTTCGGCCGGGGGGGCGATCTGGATAAAAGGCAAAGTTACCGAGCATCTATCATCGATTACTTTAGAAGGCAGGGATTGCGGCAGAGTGGCGTAGTGGTCTGTCAAGATCGAATTAGTACCTGTCATTGCGAGGAGGCCGAAGGCCGACACGGCAATCTCAATCCGCTCGAAGACCGGAGATTGCCACGGCCTTTCAGGCCTCGCAATGACGACTCCTCAAATCCTATGCGACAAAGCAGCAGGTAGGGCAAGGAACCTATCTGGCGATTTCTTTGCGCAGCCATTCGATGCTTTGCTCGATCTTTCCAGGCGCCGCTTCACATTCTATTGACAGCCAACCATCCCAGTCGATTTCCTTGAGCAGCTCGATACAGCCCGCGATGTTCTCGGCGTTGACGCCTTCCCCGATACCGACGACCGAGCAGGCGATGCCGGTCATCCCGCCGCGGACGGCCTCGGCAAGCTCTTCGCTGACGTCCTTGATGTGGCAGTGCGAGACCTTGTCGCGAAACCGCTTTAGAAACTTGACCGGGTCCTGCCCCGCGATAAAGACATTGCCCGTGTCCATGTTCATCTTCAAATACGGCGAGTCATAGAAGCCGAGAATCTGCTCCATACTATCCGGATCGGTTGTGTAGGGTCCGTGCGGCTCGACATTGATAATGATGTCATATTCCTGGGCCCAATCGAGCACGACGCGGTAGTACTGCTTCATAAGGACCATCACCTCGTCGTCGGTGTAGCCTTCGGGCTTGCGTCCGCCGTCTGTCGTGTCCACGCAGGGGCAACCGAGGCCCTTGGCGAACTGGATGGTCCGAACCGTGTAGCCGATCCCGCGGTGCTGACCCTCGGGGCAGGACATTGGATAGGCAGCGTCGAGCTGGGAGGCCTTCAGACCCATTGAGTCCAGGTAGCTCTTGAGCTTGAGCGGGTTGGAATGAAGGGGGATATGCGGATTATAGCCCAGGGCCTGGACGAAGTAATCCCCGTCGATTGTGCCGAACTCGACGTACTCCATATCGTGCTCCTTGGCAACCTGGCAGGGGACGTCATAAGAGACGTCAAAGTGCCGCCAATTGTCAACGTGCATGCTTAGCTTTATCATAATTTAACTCCTTTTCTCTGGTTGTTTGCAAGTAACATATTCATTGCTTTGTCTCAAGGGCCGGCGCTTAGCCCGGTTCGGTGATCTCAGCTTTTTTGATCCTGTGTGTATCGTGACAATCGGTGCAGACAGGCGGGGGCTTCGCTGCGGCAGCTTTCAGGCCGGAGATGTCGTGCCTTTTGTGACACTTCAGGCACATTGCATCGACCCGGCCGCGCTCAAAAGTAACATCGGGCGGGGTTGCGCCGATATCTTCATCGTTCGCGTGCCCGGCGCTGACGCCGTGGCAGCCAACACACGTGATTCTTGCCTTGAGATGCGCCTTACTCAATTCTTCTTTGACAAACGTGATATGACAGACGTAGCAGGCGGCGTTGGCGCCGAGGGGATTGGTTTCGTCAAATTGCGCAGCGGCCTCGGCTTCGGCGCCGATGCTGTTATCAGGGGGCGGACAACACGAGCACATACAGGCCAGGGTTGCCAATCCGGCGGTAACGATGACAAGCAGAGCCAGCCTTATACTCTTTCCCAGTTCCTGAGCCATTGATACTCCGGGGTAAGGTTGGCGTGGTAGTTCTCGGTGCACGTGCGGATGGCGTCTTTGTCTTTGGAAGTCAGCGGCTTGTCGCGCTCATACGAGCCCTTCACGTTTTCTTCGAGCTGGGCGGTGGTATTGACGCCCGGGATGACGGCCGAGATGCGAGGCTCGGCAAGCATTTTTTTGACCAGAACGTGGGCATTCTTGTCCACCTTGCCCTTTATCTCACGGGGTTTTATGCCGAAGGTGGTCCCCGCGCCGAACGGCTTTAGGCCGATCACGCCCACGTCCTTTTCTCTGGCCAGCTTGAGCAGACTGTCACCGCCGAGCTCCTCGGTAAGAAAAAGGTACGGGAAGATGATCACCGAGAACCGGGGGTACTCGTTGAGGATGCGGCGGAAGAGCTTTGGGTTGTGGGCCGAGATGCCGAGATAGCGAATCTTGCCCTGCCGATGCACCTTGTCGAAGGCCTCAACCACCATATCGAGGATTCTGTGGCTGACCATAAGCATAGTGGGAATGGCCGTCTGGCCCTCGCCCCAGGTCGCACCGACCGGTCGCCAGATGTCGAGCATGTCCGTCTTGTAGTGTTTGAGTCGCCCGTCGATTTCGCTCAGGAAACGCTTCTTCGAGAGTTCCTTTTCATATTCTTCGGTGAGCTTCTGGGGCCAGGATGCAAACCCGATGTACCAGTTCTTGCGTTTGCCGCGGAGGGCCTGGCCGTATTGCTCGCACTCGGCGACGATGTTGGTATCGAGATAATTTATGCCGAGCTCGGCGGCACGTTCGAGCACCTCCACGCGGTTCTCCAGGCCGAGCGAGCCGTGGCCGCCCAGACTGACTTCGGAGATCATCAGTTTTGTCTTGCCCAGCCGGCGATAGCCCATTTTAGCGTTGTAGTTGAGTATCTTCGACGTATCGGCCTTCGATTTCTTTGCCGACTTGCCGGTTTTCGGTGCGGCACGTACCTGTCCGGCCAACGTGCCGGCGATTGTCCCTGCTGCCGCAAGAGACGTCTTGCGAATGAATTTCCGCCTGGAGAGCTTGTCCGTATTCATAGGCTTTTCCTTTTCAAACTGCCTCGCACGGTTAAAATAGCCTTCGGCCCAATCGTACTGCTGAGCGAATCGGCCTTTATTATAGCCGGTTGCGCCTGTAAATTCTACGAAAAGATTTGACACTATTGTTACGCGCGCCAATAATCGACTCAGGATGTATCTAAACCGCCGGTAACGATAAGGCGTTTTGAAAGAACGCCCTTTCTAACGGAGGCCAACTATGCAAGCGAGTCTGCTTATATCGGTCTTTGCAGCCGCCTTAGCTGCCGGGGGACTTTCATCTGTCGCCCAGGCCGGGCAGGATTTTTCGCCGAAACCGCAGGAGCAGCAACTACCTGACGCTATGCACTCGGCGATGAAGGAGCTGCCGAGCATTACGGTCGGGCTACGCGACGCCGATTTGATTGGAAGTGATAATCGCGCTCTGCAGGCGGCGGTTGACTACATCGCCGGCTTGGGAGGCGGCATCGTGGAAATCGCTCAGGGGCAATACACGATGTATGATTCGCTGCATCTGCGCTCGAATGTCACTGTCCGGGGCGCCAAAGGCAAAACGATACTGCGCAAGGCGGACGGAGCCCTATCGCCCCTGGCCCTTGACGGCGATTTCGGTGAGCAGCAGATAACGGTGGCAAATCCGGCCGGCTTTGCGGTTGGCTATGGCGTGGCGATTTGGGACGACCGTGCCGCGGGATTTCATACTACGGTTGCGCGCATCACCGGACGCAATGGCAATACCTTTGCGATCGATAAACCTCTGATGGCCGACTGTATGCTAAATAATAAGGCTAAGGCGGCTACGGTTTTTCCTGTTGTCAGCAGCTATAACATCAAGGGGACAAGGATTGAGAATCTCACTATCGACGGCAATACAATAGAGGCGAAAACACCCGTTGACGACCGGCGCGTACGGAAAACAAAATAGAGTACGGCTTTTTCTCACGAAGGAACAAGATTGAACAAGGAGAAGAAAATGAATTCAGTTAATCGTCGAGATTTTTTGAAGGGCTCGATCGGTGTTGCCGCCACAGTCGCCGTTCTGCCTCAAAGGCCAAGCTTCGCGGCAAATGAGAAAGTCATCGTTGGTGTGATGGGACTTGGCGGCCGAGGAACATATCTGGCGACAAGCTTCGCGCGAAGGGCCGATACGGACGTCGCGTATCTTTGCGATGCGGACAGCAGACGCTTTGCCCGGGCAAAAAAGGCGACCGAGGCAGTCCAGACGAGAAAACCGAAGTTGGTGCAGGATTTTCGACGGATTCTCGATGATAAGGACGTGGATGTGCTCATCAATGCGACACCCGACCACTGGCACGCCCTTGGGGCCATTATGGCCTGTCAGGCAGGCAAAGACGTCTATGTGGAAAAGCCTCTCGCCCATAATATCTTCGAAGGCAGGAAAATGGTCGAGGCGGCGCGAAAGTACAAGAGGGTCGTTCAGGTGGGAATGCAAAGCCGCAGTGCACCTTATATGGCCAACGCCGTCGAATATGTGCGATCCGGCAAGCTCGGCGAGGTTCACCTTGTCCGGGTCTTTAATATGATGAAGCATTCGGCGATGAACAAAGGGCCCGAGCAGCCTGTGCCGGACGGCTTTGACTACGATATGTGGTGCGGCCCGGCCCCCAAGCTCCCGTATAATCCGAGCCGGCGCTGGTTGAACTTTTGGGAGTATAGCTGCGGACCCATCGCCGGTGACGCAGTTCACCAGTTGGACCTGGCGCGATATTTGACCGGCGACAAACCTTATCCGGATACCGTCTGTCACGCAGGCGGCATCAATGCCCTGCCCGACGGCAGGAACACCCCGGACACCCAGTTGGCAGTGTATGAGTACGGCAAATTCACGCTCCAGTTTGAAGCGACCCTCTGGACGCCTTATATTAAGAAAATACCTCAGACTATCCGCAATTCCGATGCCTTTCCAGACTGGCCGTTCAGCAGCACCAGGATCGAAGTATTCGGCACCGAGGGCTTTATGTACCTCGGCAGACACGGCGGCGGTTGGCAGGCCTACGACGCAGGCGGAAAGATCGTTCATTCGCAATTCGGCCGCCAGGGCGATAAGGAGCATCAGGATAATTTCATCGACTGTATTCGCACGCGCAAGAGGCCCAACGCGGATGTCGAGCAGGGCCACTACTCCGTGTTGCTGTCTCACCTGGCCAATATATCGTACAGGGTCGGTAATCAAAAGCTTACGTTCGACCCAAGAACCGAATCCTTCGTCGATGCCCCCGAGGCCGACAGGTATCTAAAGCGCCCGTACAGACAGCCGTGGGTAGTACCGGACAAAGTATAGGGACCGGTGAAGCCAAACGCAAACGGCCGGAAGTGCTGCCGAAGACAGGCAATCGATCAGATTAGTCTGCGGTGTCGGGCAACGTGACGTTCTTGCCGCCGGGGCCGGGCTCGAAGATATGCACTTTTTCCGGGTCGATCCGTATTTTCGCGCCGTCGCCGGGCTTGACGTCAATGTGTGGATCGATACTGACGATGAATCTGTCCCCGGCGCCGGTCCTTAGGTGAACGTCCGTTCTGTTTCCCAACGGCTCAACTACGCTGACGACCGCTGAAATTGAGCCGCCAGACTGCTTCGAGGGCAGACTGAGTGAAAGGTTCTCCGGTCTTATTCCCAGGACCATTTCTCTGTTACGATAAGCCGCCGTCAGCGTTTTCAAGCGCCGGCCGAGCGTGATGGTGTCATTGCCGATCACAAAGGAAACTGCATCGTTTTGAAAGTCCAGGCGGCCGGTAAAAAAGTTCATAGCCGGTGTGCCGAGAAAACCGGCTACAAATCTGTTGATTGGCCGTTCATATACGCCCAGAGGTTCGCCTGTCTGCTGAGCTGCGCCGTCAACCATAACGCAGATTTGGTCTCCCAGGGTCATAGCTTCGGCCTGGTCGTGCGTAACATAAATGCACGCGGTTTGGAGCCTGTGGTGCAGGGCCTTGATCTCGGCCCGCGTGCTTATGCGCAGCGCGGCATCGAGATTGCTCAAAGGCTCGTCGAAGAGAAATACTTTTGGGCTGCGTACAATCGCCCTGCCGAGCGCGACGCGCTGTCGCTGGCCGCCGGAAAGCGCCTGCGGTTTTCGCGCCAGGAGCTGCTCGATGGCGAGCAGGCCGGCGACCCGCCCGATGCGTTTGTTTATCTCCGCCGCCGACAGCCTTCTCATTGTGAGCGCAAATGCCAGATTCTGATAGACGGTCATATGCGGGTACAGGGCGTAGTTCTGGAAGACCATAGCCACATCTCGCCGTCTCGCGGGCAGATCGTTGACCAGTGTATCCCCGATGTATATGTTTCCGGCGGTAGGTCTTTCCAGGCCTGCGATTACTCTTAGAGTTGTGGTTTTGCCGCAGCCGCTTGGGCCGACAATGACCATAAACTCGTGGTCGGCAACATCCAGGCTCAAACGTGAGACCGCAGTTACGCCGCCGTCAAAAACTTTGGTAACATCTTCCAACAAAACGCGAGCCACGATTGCTATCCCAAAGAAAGATCAGAAAATATTTCGTCTCATTCGGCATTTCGCGCGCCAGGCAAAAAGCAGGCCCAGGAACATATAGCCGAGCATACAAACCAACATCCAAAGCATTGATTCCCAAAAAGGCAAAGAACCGGGTCCAATCCAATAATAAGTACCTAATCGTCCCCTTTTGGTGGTAGCATCCATTATAGAGACGGCGTGGACGAAGGGATTGACATCCATAAACACTTGAAAGAAATCATGCCAGTCGCGGGTTATCGCCGCAACCAGAGCTATCAGCAGAGGCAGTAATGCCCAGACAGTCGCCGCCAGGGCAAAATTCATTATTACCGCCGTCGTGGTGCGCTTGAAGCGGCTGCTAAAATATAGCCCCGTGCCCGAAAGAAACACCACTATCCACGCGACCAGAATACCCATCTGAACCGACGCAATCGGATGAATAATACCGGCGAGGGTAAAGACAATGATATGGCCAAACAGAAGACACCAAATGGGCAGACAACGGCGCAAAATGCCTGCGAACTTGCCGAATAGTATCTGCCAATCGCTCAAGGTGGTCGTCAGCAGCAAATGCCAGGAGCGTGCCTCCTTTTCCGAAGTGATGCACGTGGCGGGAAGGATAACCGTAAAGAGCATTCCAAGGGCGATAAAAATGACGACGTAGACGATGTGGGTTTCATCGTCGTTCAACATACGCTCGTCGGCACATAAGGCGTAGGTTACGAGCAGGATAATCAGGCCGACGGCAATAGTAATCAGAACGGCGATTTTGCGTCGTCCTAACACGGAGGACCTTAGCTCTTTCCAGAGAACAGGAGGTCCTTTAACTCGCCTGGGCGCAGGGGCAAAATCCCGGCGCTCGGATGAGGAGGGGAGGGCTTCTTTATCAGTGCGGCGTTTCCGGGCCGATACGCCCAACTGCCCGGTCGCCTGACGCAGCGCAACCCTGCGGACCAAAAGCACCGAAAGAAACAGCAGCAAGCCCGATGCGCCCAACATCACACCACAGTGAACAGGCCAGTAGAACGCGAATCTGCCCATCATCGCACGTGGCTCCATCATCAGCATCGTGTTAAAGAAAAAAGTAAAATACGGATTCGGAAAAGTCAAAATGCTAAAGAAAGTACCCTGAGACATCACCCGATGCAACATGTAGGCGGCCAGGAACGGCAGCAAGAGGAAAATCGCCCCGAGCGTCAATGTAGTCAAAATAATGACAACGTAGGCCCTTCGGCTAAATATGGAAAAGAACAAGCTGAGCAGCCCGACAAAGACTACGGCAGTAACAGTTATACAGAGACTCGATATGACGTAAATCCAAGGCACACCGCCGAAGACTCGAACGATGGCCAGGAGCGGCAGGCTTATAGCCAGCAGGAGCAGCAATTGCAGCAGCTTGCTGAAGAGTTTTCCTGTGACGATCTGAAAGCTGTTGATCGGCGTGGTCATCAGCAGGCCGAGCGTGCGGTTGTAAATCTCATCACTGATTGAAGTGCTGAGCATTATCACGCCGACAATCTGGATGGCAATGAACTGAAACCACACGATATATGCGGTTATCCCTTTTCCGGCCTCGGCCATTCGAGAGATTTGATATAGTCCGGTGCCTCCACGTGGTACATACACGAGCCACGTCAGTACCAGAAAGATGGTCAACAGGGCCAGGTAGGTAAATCGAAGGACGTAGTTTCTGCGCCGCCGGCTGGAGACGCGAAGCTCCTTCTCGAAGATGGGCCCCGTCAGCCAGGAAAGGCTCAAGAATCGCCGGGCGAAATTTAACAAAGCGGTAGTCATAAAGGATGCCTCGGTCCGATTATTCGAGGAGATTATAAGACGAATCCCATCAAATAATATATGCCCAGCTTCAATTTGCGGGCCTTGTGATATTTTTTCACCATTTTGCGCAAGATTTCAGTTGCACGCAAACTAAAAGACATTGCGCCTAAATCGGCATTTCGCGCGCCAGGCGAAAAACAGGCCAAGGAACATATAGCCGAGCATACAAGAGAGCATCCAAATCGTTGCCTCCGAGACATCCCTGGCGCCGACTTCAAGCCAATCGTAGCGTCTCAATCCCCCATTGCGTGCGGTGGCAGCAATAATGACGACGGCGTGGACAAACGGATTCGTGTCCCAATAAAGCTCGCAGAACGCATGGAAATCGCGAAAATCGCGGACGATTGTCCCAATCAGAGTAATTACGAAGGGCAGTAGTGCCCAGATCAGCGCGGCCACGCCGAAGTTCATCATAACGGCTGTCGTAGTACGCTTGAAGCGAACGCTGAAATAAAGACCGGTGCCCGAAAGAAACACCACTATCCAGGCGACCAGGATGCCCATCTGAATGGTGGCCAGCGGGTGAATAACACCTGCGAGGGTGAACAGCATGATATGGCCGAACAGAAGGGCCCAAACAGGCAGACAACGACGCAAAACGCCTGCAAACTTCCCAAAGAGGATCTGCCGGTCGCTCAAAGTGGTCGCCAGCAGCAATGGCCAGGAACGCGATTCCTTCTCCGAAGTGATGCACGTGGCCGGAAGAATAATAGTAAACAAGATTCCCAGCGCCAAAAAGATCACAGTGTACAAGATGTGTACCCATTCGTCATCCAGCGCATTTTCGTCGGCACAAAAGCCATAGGTTACGAACAGAAAGATCAGTCCGATGGCAATGGTGATCAGAACGGCAATTTTGCGCCGTCCGAAGACGGGCGATCTCAACTCTTTCCAGAGAACAGCAGGCCCTTTAACCCGTCTGGGCGGAGGCGCAAAATCCCGGTGCTCGGATGCGGTGGAGACGGCCTTGGTGTTGGAGCGCCGTCGCCGTCCGCGCGAGGATGTGCCCAACTCTCCGATGGCCTGGCGCAGCGCCACCCTGCGCACCATAAGGACGGAAAGAAGCAGCAGCAAGGCCGAGGCGACCAGCATGATAACGCAGTGCACAGCCCAGGACAAAGCAGGCCAACCGCCCATACGAGGCGACATCATCCTGTCGGTATCGAAGGCCAGCAGAACATAGGGATTAGCATACGAAACAGCTGAGAAGAATTGGCTTTCGGAGACAACAGAATGAAGGAACATAGCGGCAAGAATGGGCAGGAGGGCAAAGAGTGTGCCGAGGGTAAGGATAGTCAAGATAATAACTACGTATGCCCTTCGGTTGAATATGGAGAAAAACATGCTCACTGAGCCGACAAAAAGGACCGTGGTAAGGGTTACACAAAGGCCGGAGACGATGTAACCCCACGGCACACCGCCGAAGACACGAACGATGGCCAATATCGGCAGACTTATCGCCAGCAGTAGAATCAACTGCAGCAGCTTGCTGAAGAGCTTGCCTATAACAATCTGAAAGCTGTTGATCGGCGTGGTCATCAGCAGGCCGAGCGTGCAGCTATAAATCTCATCGCTGATGGACGTGCTGAGCATTATCCCGGCGACAAACTGGATGGCAATGAACTGGAACCAAATGATATATGCGATTATGCCTTTGCCGGCCTCGGCCATTCGAGAGATTTGATATAGTCCGGTCCCGCCACGTGGTACATACGCCAGCCACGTCAGTACCAGAAAGATGGTCAACAGGGCAAGGTAGGTAAATCGAAGGACGTAGTTTCTTCGCCGCCGGCTCGAGACGCGAAGCTCCTTCTCGAAGATCGGACCCGTCAGCCAGGAAAGGCTCAAGAGCTTAAGCACGAAGTTGTAGAGACTGACGACCATATTTATCCGACATAATAATCAAAAAATACTGCGCCTCAAGCGGCATCTCGCACGCTGCGCGGCCAGGAGACCGACGCCAAGGCAAACACACGTGGGAATCAGCGTGACAGCTATCGGGATCAGCCACGTCAAAACCGCACCGCGGCCTGCCTGACGGTAGAACGGTGCAAGGAAGATGCTATACAACAGAGTGGTAAATACCCTGCGGCCAAACAACTCAACACCAATGTATATGCCTACAGTCGAAGCCACCGCAGCATTAGTGCTCTTCAAACGAACGCCGAAATACAAACCAAGACCAATCACAAAAACGACGGTCCCTGCCAGACCGATCACATAAATGATTATGTAAAGCACTGGAAAGAAAGCCATACCTGCAAATAGCATGATGCCAAGATAAAGCACAACCTGCAATAGAATCAGCAGCAGTAGTAACGGCACGTTTCTGCGGAATGCCGCGATGGCTTTGCCTCGCACTATTTCCGTATCGTCCAACGGCGTTGCCAGCAGTATCGGCCAGGTCCCGGCCTCCTTCTCGGCCGTGATACTCGCCGCCGAGAGGACCGCCAGACGAACAAAAACAATCAACGAAAAGCCCATCATAAGGTAGTAGTACAGACTGCTGCCGACGGGGCCTCGGCCCCTTCTAAAACCAAATAAGGCAAATACCGAAGGAACAAAACCCAGTAAAACCACACCTGTCAGCACGGCGTACAAAATGAAGCTCGCCTTTCTGCGCCCGAAGAAGGGTTTGCGCATTTCTTTCCAGACAATAGGCGCCCCCTCGACGCGCTTTATGGGGAAGTAGGTATCCGGTTTTGCGGTCCCGCTGAAGGCGCGGCTCAGAGCGATCTTGCGGAAGCGCCAGACCGCCAGAGACACCACACCGACCGTTGCCGAGAGCATAATCGCACAGTGCACAGGCCACGATGAAATGACTCCCGCAGTCTTACCGAGCGAAAGCACCGCATGCAGCGCCCCGAATGGATTGAGCACGTACAGTATTACCTCGGCAAACGTGCTGCCGAATAGGCCCCACGCCGAAAGCAGACCGATCAAACCGGAACAAGCACCGAACACAAGCAGGTATCCGGTCATGATTGTCAGGACAACGGTGTATGCGTGGCGGGCAGTCATCGACAAGAGCAGGCTGAGCGCACCTGCAAAAACCGCAGCAGTCAAGGTTATACACAGCCCGGAGACAACGTGACCCCAGGGCACGCCTCCAAAGACGCGGATAATCGCCAGCAGCGGCAAGCTGATCGCCAGCAGTAACGTCACCTGCAGCAGCCCGCTCAATAGCTTGCCCATCACAATTTGCAGACTATTGATGGGCGTGGTCATCAGCACGCTGAGTGTACGCTGACGGATTTCGCCGCCGATGGAGGTACTGAGCAGAACGATTGCCATCAACTGAGCGGCGACAAACTGAAACCAGATTATCGCCGTGATGACACGCCTGCCCGCCTCGCCCATCCGCGACGCCCGAAATGACGCCGAGCCCGGACCGCCCAATCTAACCGTAATAAGCCATACGTACAAGATGAACAGGCACAGCAACGCGATATATGCCGAACGCAGCACGTAGCTCCTGCGCCGCCGGCTGGCAACACGCAGCTCTTTGTCGAATATCGGCCCCGTCAGCCACCAAAGGCCCCCAAGCACCGAAACGCCGTCTGCTAAAGCAGTATTCATAATCAGGTTATGCACATATCAAAAGATATTACGCCGAACGCGGCACTTAGCGCGCCAGGCAAACAACAGGCCCACTCCCGTTTGAACGCAGACGGGAATAAGGAAGGCAAGCAGGCCTGCGCCGGGCCCGGGACCTCCGAGCACGAAAAACACGCCTGAGAAAGAACGCAGCGCGCCACAGCAAAGAAATGGAAATCCCATACAGACACCGAGCGTCACGGCCACCGCCGCACTGGTCCTTTTCATGCGAGCGCTGCAGTACAGACCAAGGCCACTGACGAAGATGGCCGAACCCGCCAGCGTGGCCAGGTAACCGATTACATAGAAGTCCGGAAGCTCTGGTCCTGATTCGCTGAATGCGGTGGTCAAATAGAAAGCGAGCAGCAATAGAATAATGAAGAACAGCATCGGCAGGTTTCTGCGGAATGCCGCGATACCTTTGCCTCGCACTATCTCCCAATCGTCTAACGGCGTTGCCAGGAGTATGGGCCAGGTCCGCGACTCCTTTTCACGAGTGATGCTCGCTGCCGAGAGGACCGCCATACGTACTATTAGGAGCACCATCAGTATGTTCGCAAGCATCAACGTCAAGACGGTGCCGAATCCAAGATCAAATGCACACGAGACAATCGCGGCCACAACTATGACGCCCAGCGCGATGTAAGCGACAATGTTTGCCGTGTTGTCTTGAAAGAAGGGCTTGCGCATCTCTTTCCAGACAACGGGTGATCCCTCGAGGCGTTTTATTTGGCCGTCTTGGCGAGTGGGCGCCTTACTTTTTTTCCGAGCGGACCGTTTCTCGGCGCCGCCAAAGGCCGCCGTCAACGCGATCCCGCGCACACGCCCGATGGCCAGGCACAGCACGCCGACGCTCGCAGAGAGCATAATCGCACAGTGCAGCGGCCAGGAAGAGAAAACTCCCACGTTTCTCGGAATCGAGAGCATTACGTAACTGCGGATAAGCATAGCCCCCAAGGGATTGACCAGGAAGTCTATCGCCTGGGCAAACCTGCTGCTAAATACACCTTGTCTCGACAGCAATCCGACCAGGCCCGGAACAACAGCGAAGGCCATCACATATCCAATCACGATTACCAGAACAACATTGTAAGCATGGCGGAAAGTCATCGACAAAAGCAGGCTAAGTGAGCCTAAAAAAACGGCGGCGGTCAACGTTATACACAGGCTCGAAACAACATAATCCCACGGTACGCCTCCAAAGACGCGGATAATCGCCAGCAGGGGCAGGCTGATTCCCAATAGCAGGGTCGTCTGGAGCAGCTTGCTCAGGAGCTTGCCCATAACGATTTGCAGGCTGTTGATGGGCGTGGTCATCAGCACACCGAGTGTGCGCTGCCGAATTTCCTCGCCGATGGATGTGCTGAGCATAACAACTGCTATCAACTGAGCGGCGACAAACTGAAACCATATTATCGTGGTGATGACATGCTTACCGACTTCGGGCATGCGCGAGGCCTGAAAAGCAGGCGAACCGGAACCGGGAAATGCGACGCTAATAAGCCACACGTATATAATGAAGAGACCCAGCAGTACGATGTACGCGGAACGCAAGGCGTAGTTTCGGCGTCTGCGGCTGGAGACTCGCAGCTCTTTTTCGAAGATTGGTCCGGTCAGCCAGGAGAGGCCCGGAAGCAATGAAAGAACATTTGTCAAAGCACCACTCATCATCAGTTCAAGCAAACATCAGAAGATATTACGCCGAAAGCGACACTTCGCCCGCCAGGCAAAAAGAAATCCGAAGAAGACGTAGACCAGCATACTGATTGCCAGGACAGCGGTTGTGGACCCGATATCGAGGTTTCCGTCCAACCAGTTGTATCTGAGGCTGCCCAGGTCCGCCCGCGCGTTATACCTGCCGCTGGCCCCGCTTATAATAACCCCGGCCTGCACCGCAGGATTAGCGAACACGCAAGACTGGGCAATGTACTTGTTGCGACTGACCGCTCCTATCAGTCCGAGCACCGATGGGACAATCACCCAAAGCACAAAGGCCAGGCCAAACGCAGTCACCACCGCCGAGGTCGTCCGCCTAAAACGCGAGCTGAAATACAGACCGGAACACGTCAGGAACACCACCAGCCAAATAACAAGCATAGACAGATGCACCATCGCAATTACGTGGATATATCCCACGAGAACAAACACTACAACGTGTCCGGCCAACAGGAGCCAGACCGGCAGGCATCGGCGAAATACGGCAACCGCCTTTCCACTAAGTATCCGCCAGTCGTCCATGGACGTCGCCAGCAAAATAGGCCAGGCCCGAGACTCCTTCTCCACTGTGATACTGCTCGCAGAAAGAACTATGTGAAATATCATAGCGATCGATACGAACACCACAGTGTAAGAGATATGAGTGAAATTCTCATCGAGGTACCCTTCGTGTGCCCAGACGGCATAAGTCGCCAGCAGAGCAACAATAGTCACCACAAGCCCAATGAGGCTGTTCCTTCCTTCGACACCCCGAATCAGCGGAGCCCTCAGATCTTTCCACAGGACCGGTGAGCCCCTTACGCGCCTGACCACGCCGACGGCATCTTCGCTTTGTGCAGGCTCCAAGGACGACTTCCCTCCTCTTCGGCGGCGTTTGCGCTTTGAAGTATGCTCGAGCTGTCCGACCACCTGCCGCAGCGCCACCTTTCGCACGATACCCGCGCACAGGGCCATCAACAACACCGACAAACCTAACATAAATGCACAATGCAGCGGCCAATAGAACCAAGCCACGCCGGCCGGTAAGCCCGGAGACATCAATCCCGCAGTGTTGCGAGAAATCGCGTAAAAAGGGCTGAAATGTGACAGAACATGCCAGAAAACCGGATAAGAACCCATTTGAGGGCCCCGTCCGAAGATCATCGGCGCCATCAGCACACCGCCGATTATTGTCGGGAGCAAGCCAAATAAAAAGCCAACGGTGACAGTCGTTTTGATGATGACGACATACGCCCGGCGGTTGTTTATCGAGAAGAATAAACTCAGCGTCCCGGTGAAGATTGCAGCCGTCAGCGTTATACAAAGGCTCGACAGAACGTAACCCCACGCCACCCCCCCGAAGACGCGGACAATCGCCAGCAGCGGCAGGCTGATGGCCAGCAGCAATATCAACTGGAGCAGCTTGCTGCAGACCTTTCCCATGACTATCTGAAAGCCGTTGATCGGGGTCGTCATAAGCAGGCCGAGCGTGCGGTTGTAGATTTCGTCGCTGATGGACGTACTGAGCATAACAATGGCGATCAACTGCGTCGCGGCGAACTGAAATCCGACTATTGTGCTGATGATGATCTTGCCGGCCACGGCCATTCGGGACTTCTGAAATGTCGTGGACACTTGAGGCTCGACCACGCTGAGCCAGACAATGACAACAAAGACAGTCAAGAGAATCACGTACATAAACCTCAGGAGGTAGTTCCGCTTTCTACGGGCCGAGACGCGGAGCTCCTTGCCAAAGAGTGGGCCGGTCAGCCGGGCGGGGTTGAACAATTTCCAGAAGCTGGTCAATGCCGTATTCATAAGCGTTTGTCTTGCCGGGCATTATCGTCGGGGCAGAGTGACTTACCGGCCGCACTTAATGAACTATACCCTTGGTCAACTGCAGGAACGCATCATCAAGTTTGAGCTGTTCGGGCTGGAGGAAAGTAACATCCAGGCCGCCGTTAACAAGCGTCCGGGCGATAATACCGTCGCCTTCCTGGTCGTCGCCGAAGGTCACGGAGATGTAGTCGTCGATGACCTGAACCTGGCGTATCTGGGGCAGTGCGGAGAGCAGCTCGACGGCTTTATCCTGATTATTGGCCACCTGTACGCGGACCTTGCTTTCAATTCCAAGGCGCGGGCGAATTTCTTCCAAGGTCCCGCTAAAGACCATGCGCCCGTGCTCGATAATGCCGACGTGGTCGCAGATTTCCTCGAGCTCGCTGAGGATATGGCTGGAGATCATTATGGTCTTTCCCATGCGCTTGAGCTCGCGGAGCAGCTCCCTGATTTCGATCCTCGCACGTGGGTCGAGGCCGCTGGCCGGCTCATCCAGGATCAGCACCTTGGGATCGTGGATGAGCACCCGTGCCAAGCCGAGCCGTTGCTGCATACCGCGTGAGAGGCTGTCAACTGTGGCGCTTCGCTTGGACTGCAGGTCGGTCAGCTCGAGGACGCCGTCCACGATGGACTTGCGTTTTTTGCGTTCTATTGCAAAGGCGGCCGCGAAGAACTCAAGGTACTCAAAGACCTTGAGGTCGTCGTAAACGCCCATAAAATCGGGCATATAGCCGACCAGTTTGCGGACCTTTTTGCCCTTCTTTCTGACATCCAGGCCGTCGATGAAGGCAGTCCCGTGCGTGGGCTCCAGGAGCGTGACGAGAATGCGCATAGTGGTGGTTTTGCCGGCCCCGTTCGGACCGATGAAGCCGAATATATCGCCCTGCTGAATTGTTAAATTGAGGTTGGCAACAGCGGTCAAGCTGCCATAGTCCTTACTCAGATTCTTGGTTTTGATCATTTCCTGTTTCCTCGTTTTGTTCTCTGGGAAAAACGACAAGCCTCGCCAGTTGGATGTGGTCGTATTTGCACGAACGGGCGTCAACGGCAAAGGAGACGGGGGCCTGAACGTACTCTACGCAGACAACAGCGGCCCCGTGCTCAAGATAAGCACTGATCGCCTGGGTACGCTGCATAGAACCCTGAGCAAAGAATGCGTCCTCCCGTTTGAATGAATCGGAATAGCCGGACGAGCGGCCGCCATAGTAAGAATTACGAAGGCGGTTCGCGTCATAACTGCGCCAGGTGGTTACGTTGCGTAAGGCGCCGCGGAACTGCTTATTGGCCTCTGGCGGCACCGTGCCGAAGCTGATTCCTCTATCGCCGTCGAAGAGAACATAGCCGCTTAGTATCGGGGCATCGGATTCATTGGAGATATTGACGATGATTTCATCGCCGCTGCGTTCAACCTGGGCGGTGTAAGGCAGCCGCTCCAGAGGCGATTCGTTGAGCAGACACTGGATGGTCCAGATATTGATGGGCAGTGATTCCGGTCGATTGCCCCCGTCGTCCTGCTCGCAGTAAATCCTTCTGGCGCTGCCTTCTCGTTGATACGACCAAATTGACTGCTGTGTGGGGGCGATGCCTGACCACCACTGGTTTTTCTTGAGGTTTTTGAGCCTGTAATCGTCGCTGCGTGGGGCGAACAGGCCGCAATAATTCGTGGACCACGCCAGGCTGTTGTTTTCAATCCCGTCGAGCACGGAAACCACCCTCATCTCCATTTCCCCCCCTCGCAGGAACTCAACCCCGTAATAGGCGCCGACTGTGAACAGGGCGATCCAGAAGGTGCAGGTCAGCCAGGTCAGCGGAAGGCGGCCCTTGCCTTTGAGTATTATGTAGTCGAACGGTCCGAGCAAGACCGCCAGAACGGTCAGCAGGAGAATTACCCACCAGATGCTCAAGGGGCGAATTCCCTTGTAGAGGTAATTCATAACGGCGTTGTTTGCCGCCTGGGCGAGGCCGACTTCGTAATGACTGATGTTCTGCGAAGTCTGGCCGCTGCGGGTGGCATCCTCTGCGAATTCGATGGTCCGAAGCGGGAGCATCAGGTCACGCTGATTACGGCTGCGACGACTTGGCCTGCTGTCGCGGGGAAAAGCACCCCCGGCAGTCTGCGGATGATCATCCTCCAGGACGGCAGTGATGCGGTTGACCCAGAACTCAGAAGATTTTGCCCTTTGTCTGTCGGTCATCGTCGAAGGGTCAAAGGCCAAAACACCTGCCCGGCCGAAACCTGCATAGCCGACTGCAAAGAGGCACTCATCCGCCTCGGAACTGTCGGTATAACACAGGCCGGCAGTCGGCTTCGCCAGAAGGGGCCAGCCTGCAACTGTTTCGGATTCGCCGGGATCGAGATCCCATTTCCGAAGCATTTGTGGATCGACAGTAATCTCTTTTACCTGCCGGGCCTCAACCGGAAGCAACTGGCCAATGGGGTTGTTGGCCGGCAGCGGATGGCTTCCCAGGACGAGCAAGAGCCGCCCCCCGTTTGAGATCCATTGCGCAATTGCATTCAATTGGTGCGGATTGAACTGGTTCCAGTCGGGGTCGTAGAGAATCAGCAGGTCAAGGCTGACAAAGCCCGTCCAGTCCCATGGAACCATCCGAGGCAATTTGTCTCCGAGATATACCCTTCCCCGCCCCCCTTGCCGCTGCCGGCAGACGGACTGCTTTGGTAGCCTCAGCAAGCCGAATTTGCTGCCGCCAACGTGCCCTATCAACATATCGTTTTCAGTAACTGCCGTGAGCATACGATCTCTCGTAGTGCGGCCCCAGAGGTCGTACTTCTGGTCCCAGACCGTTCTGCCTCGTTTTGCATCGATGAGATTGATACTGCATCTGTCGGCGGCAAAGGCAAACTTTGTCACGAGGGGCAGGTGCAGGTAAATATCCGGCGTCAGTACAAACCTGTGCCTGATGTTTAGAGTGTTCAGGCCGTCCTGCGGAGCCGAGAGTATTACGGCGCCGGCGAACGGCTCGGCAAGTGTGCTGCCGATACCGATCTCGACCGGCGTCCACTGCATGGGACGGTAGCAGCCGCCCCATCCGCAGAAGAAGTCAACATTGAAGGGCGACTCCTCTGCCGAGCAGGCTCCCGCAAGCGCCAGAATCAAAACCGCCAATAAAGCTGGGCAAACGCGTAACATGCTAACTCCCACCGAAAGCAACATTTATGTATCAAATTCGTACCTTACGATTATATATCAGCCACTCCAGACATGCAAGAATTAAAACCAAGCCTACGAGAAAGGGCCACAGCGGCAGATTCGCGCGGGTCACGGCGCTTTCCCGGGCCTGTACCTGCTGGCCTGAGAGCACGATTTCGCGCCGAGGCCCGATATTGCTTTCGAGCGGATCGAGCAGATTGACGGCAAAGAGCCTCGGTAACTGTTGGGAGATTCTGAGCCCGTAGATGCCCACGCGGTCGGTGCCGGGAAAGCGAATAGTGCCCGCAGAACTTGCCTTGATTTCGCTATCGGAGAAACCAGGCCCGTCAATTGCGGCCGTAACGCCCGGAGCAAGCCCCTGAATAACGATAGGCTCGCCCACTTGGAGATTCACCTGCTGGTTTTGTCCGACCTGCATGCCGAGGAAACTGACGGCGTTGTAACAGAACAAGACGAAGCTCGGTTCAAACGGCCAGGTGGTCTTTAGCACATCGAATCCGGCCAGAAGGAAGACGCTGCCTTTTCGGCGCAGCAGCGCCAGCGCAGGTGACTCATTGAACTCGGCAAGGACCTCTGCATCGCGCGGCAGGACCATCTTGTAACATTCTTGAGCAAAGAGATTCGTTAAGCTAACGTATTTGAGTACGGCGTGCTTGGGCCTCCAATCGACAATAACCTGGTTTTCGAGCTGCTCAGCGACCGAGACATCAATCTCGTTCGGCGGCCGGCCAAAAACCAGGTAGCGGCACTTGGGCAGTTTGGCCGGCAGATGATTGTCAAGTACGATAACGTCATAAGCCTTCTCGGCACTAAAATCGGAAATCCCATTAGCGTCGAATTGCGCCGGGGACATAAGATCCAGCCCGGCCAGCGGACAAGCCTTCAGCGCCAGCTCGAGGACCGTATTGCCGTTGGTAACAAGCAGGACCGAGAGCCTCTTGGGAGGTGACAGGATGGCCCACGCGGCATCGTCGCTCGCGAGCGAATCGCGCAGTAACTGCTTGACCTGAAGCACCCCGGCTTCGGCGTACGAAAGGGCGAAATTGACCGCCACCTTGCCGGGTCCGGCATCATCCGAGTCGTCGCCGGTCTTTCCTGAAGGGATAGTAACGGATTTTACCGCACGAACATCGTTGTTTATGCTAAGCTGGACATCAGTCGTCGCCGGCTCGTCGCCATAATTGGCAACCGTGGCAAATACGTCAATCCGATCGGGGTCCTCGTATGACCTTCTCGCCTGCATAGCCGTTACGCCGACATTCTCGGTCGATTCACCGATGCAATGGAAGGTCAATTCGTCGGTGCTGACCATAATCTCATCCAGGTCGTGTATCCGCCCATCGCTAAAGAGTATCATTTTTGCCGTTTCGCGCACACTTTGATTTTGTGGCTCCTCACCGGGCGCCTGTGCGAAGGCCTGAGCGACCATGACCGCCTCGGCCAGAGCCGAATCACCATCGCCCGGCGCTATCCGGTCAATGGCGGCGATTAGCTGTCGCTTGTCGGCGGTGAAGTTGCACATAACCTTGGCGTGATTGTCGAAGCCGATGACCATTGTCTGGTCGCGGGCCCCGCGTAGAGAAAAGAAGGACTCGCCGCGGAGAGACTCAACGAACGTTCCGGCCTGTTTCTTGGCCTGGTCGAGCCGGGTCGGCTTGATGTCGGTAGCGCTCATACTTGCGGACCGGTCGATCAACAATACATACCGCCGTGCCCCGCCGGCGGTCAGCGCCAGTATCGGCGCGGCAAGGGCAAGTAAGAGCGCCAGCAACATCAATAACTGCAGGAGCAGCAGAATGTTGCGTCTGAGCCTTTGAAACGGGGCGTTGACCTGCAGGTCCTGCACGGCCCGTTTCCACAGCAACGTGCTCGAGACAATCTGCTCGCGACGTTTGAGCTTGAGGAAGTACAGCAGCAGGAGCAGCGGCACCGAAACCGCAGCGGCATAAAATGCTGTCAAAGGCGTCAGCCATTCCATAAATACACACTCCAAACAACGAGCTGCGCCGCAATCAGCGGAGCAGCCGAATCCGCCGCAGGTAATTCAGCACCAATGACTCCACCGAGTCGGCGGAGCTGGCCAGCACATAAACTGCTCCGCGGCGGGTACAAAAATCCTTCAACTCGTTACAATAGGCGGTTAGGTTTCGCTTGTAGTACTTCGCCAGCGCGGCGCTTACGGTTATCTCAGCGACATCGGCGTCTTCGATGTCAATCAGTTTCAAATCGCCGCCGAGATCGGGCGAGAGCTCCTGTGCCGAGAGGACCTGGATAACGTAGAGGTCGTACTGCCTGCCGATAAGCCTTCGCAGGCCGGAATCATACCCTTCCTTAAACAGGAAGTCCGAGAGCACAATCATCACGCCGGAGCCGATGCGTCCGCCGACTACCTGCCGACAGGTGGTATCGAACTGCGAAAGCCCATCGCATTCGGCGGTCAACAGGAAATCGGCCATTTGGTGAAGGTAGTTTCGGCCGCGCATGTTGGCAAGCTGGCCGGTCAGACCGTCCCCGAACATGCTCATACTTACGCGATTGTTGTTGACTAAGCTGACATAACCCAGAGCAGCAGCGAGTTTCTTGATGAAAAGCTCCTTGGAAGGCTCTCCCATGCTCATCGAAGCACTGGCGTCGGCTACAATATGCACGGTCAGGTCCTGCTCCTCGAGAAAGAGCTTGAGGAACAACTGCTCCAGTCGGCCGTAGATGTTCCAGTCCACGAATCGCAGGTCATCGCCCACGACGTACGGACGATGGTCGGCAAATTCGACACTCTGGCCGTGGCGTTTGGATCGCCGCTCGCCCTGGAGTTTGCCCTGCAATATCTTGCGGCTCAGGACATCCAGCGCATCCAGCCGGGTCATAAACTCCGGATCGAGCAAATCCGTCAGTCTCTTTCGTGCAGTTGTTGCTTTAGTCTTCTCCATAACCGATCAAAAGCCGTCCCTTACTATTCAATACGCATGAGCAGCCACTATGTTGCCTACGGAACGTCAAGTTTCTGCTCCAAGGCTTTCGGCGTGCTCTCAAGCACCTGCTTGAGCACGTCGTCGGTAGTTACGCCTTCGGCCTGCCCTTCGAAATTCAGCAAAATGCGGTGTCGCATGGCCGGCAGCACGGAACACTCAATATCACTGAAACTAACGTGGTAACGCTCGTCCAGCATTGCGCGGACCTTGCCTGAGAGGACCAGGGCCTGAACAGCCCGCGGTGAGGAGCCGAAGCGAACGAAGCGGTTGGTCGTCTCAGCGGCGAACTCGCCCTGCGGATGTGTGGCCAGCACCAGGCGAATAGCGTAGTCCTGGACGTGCTCGGCGATGACGACATGCCTGACAAGGTCCTGGGCCTGGATTATCTGCTCGGCGTCGAGAACGGATTCCGCCTGCGGGTCCGCGCCGGTGGTCGTCCGGTCGATGATCGTGCGCAGCTCCCGGCGGTCACTGTACGGCACGAGCACCTTGAAGAAGAACCGGTCCAATTGTGCTTCGGGCAGGGGGTAGGTGCCTTCCTGCTCGATAGGGTTCTGCGTGGCGAGGACCATAAACGGCTCGGGCAATTTGCGGACCTGCCCCCCGCTGGTCACCGAGTGCTCCTGCATAGCCTCGAGCATAGCGGACTGGGTCTTCGGCGTCGCCCGGTTGATTTCGTCGGCGAGGATAATCTGTCCGAAGATCGGCCCCCGCTGGAACTCGAACTGTCGTCTGCCGGTGGCTTGGTCTTCCATAACGATATTCGTACCGATGATATCTGCCGGCATCAAATCAGGCGTGAACTGGATACGCCGAAACTCAAGCGAGAAAACCGAGCTGAGCGTTCGCACCAACAGTGTCTTGCCCAGGCCGGGAACGCCTTCGAGCAGCACGTGTCCGTCGCAGAACAGGCAGATGAGCACGTTATCGACAATGTCCTCGTGGCCGACAATTACCTTGCCGATCTCGCTGCGCAGCGAATCGAACTTCTTGCGAAAATCCCGGCACTGCTCTTCAACTTCCTTCGTTTCTTTTGACATTTGAATTATCTCCTAAGCGTCCATTAGTTATCCGGAGTCTTTTCATTCTCTTTATGCTCGGCCGCTTTCTGTTTGGCCCTGAGCAGTCTATCGATATGAGAGCTTTCTTCAGCGGCTTTTGCCGGGGCTGCCTTTTCCGGCTTCTTCTCAGCCTCCGGCTTCGGCCACTCTGCCGCCTTGACCACGGGTAAATCACCCTTATACTGCTCGCTCGCCCGGTACCGCTTCGAAGCAAGCGCATCGGCTTTTCGCGCCGTCAGCCGCTCGCGAAGCTTCTGTCGCCGCAGCTTCAGCCGCTCAAGAGTCTGATCCACCCTGCGCTCGCCCCTGGCGGCGCGGGCCAAGGCAACGACCCGGCGGACCATTGCGCGGAAGTCCACAACAACCCTTCGCATCGCCACATCCAGCAAGAACAGGGCCAGCCATAGGAACATCAGCGGCTTGGTCAGCGGCATCTGGGTCTCGGGGAATTTCAGTCCGGCATAGTCAAAGAGACTGGCTTGGTTCGGGTCCGTAGGAAGTATGTTGCCGCCCGTGATTTGGCTGACCTCAGCGAGGAGCGGGGCATTATCAGAGAGATCGCGAAACTCAGGTGCAAAAGGAATAGTCACGGTCGCCTGAGTGATGTGCGTTTCTTGATCTTCGCCAATCTTTCTGTACCGCAGGTTCACAATGTAGCTGCCCGGGGCCGCACCCTGGAATCGGCTCTGGTACTGGCCCGGTCCGATCTGGGTCAGCTCCAGCGCCTGACTCGATATATCCGGTGCGATTACCTGGCCGTCGATATTGGCAAACTGGACGAACCTGCCTTCCGCGTCAATTGCCTCGACATTGATGGTTACCTGGCGACCCTCCACGTCGGCGAAGATTTCGCAATCAGACGACTGGGCGGGTTTTGCGGCCCAGCGAACGGTCTGCTCCCAGAACCTCTCGAACCCGCCCCACGCCAGCCAGTTTGCAGCCCATCTGCTGTCTGCGGAACTGGTAAAGGCCGCACATCGGCCGAGCCCGGACTGACAGGTTGCCAATATGGGGTCGGCCTGGTGACTGGTCAGAACAATCTGGTTAAGCCCGCCTTTGGGTCCGGTCAATACGTAGCCGTCAAGCTGCGGCAGGCCCGACGACAGGCCCCTGACAATCTCGCTGAGAGAGTACGTTATCGCAGGCGTGAAACTCTCCTCCAAAATCAATGCGCGGCGAACCACCTGGGCCTCTTTAATGAAGATCTGGGGCAGAGCCGCGGGGTCCTTGACATTGTAGAACCGTCCGCCGGTGGCCTGCGCGACCCGCATCAGGCTCTGCACGTGCCGGGGATCGTGCGGAAAAACGGCCACGCCCGTAACCGTAATGCCGGCATCCTTGCAGTCACCGAGCAGCTTGTTGGTGGGCGCGGTAGGGTCGCCGTCGCTGATTACTACTACGTGCTTCTGGGCGGCATTACAGGCTTTCAGCTTGTTGTATGCCTGCTGCAAATGGTCCTGCAGGCTCGGCATATCACCCATCACCATCTGCTGAATGGCCGAGATCACCGCTTCCTTGTCGCCGGCCGGAGAAAGAGGATAGACCCAATCGCCGGACCCCTGCCAGTTGTAGGCCAGAATGCCCACCAAATCGAGCTGGCTTAGAGTCTTTACGGCGACGATGGCGACTCTCTTGCCCCAGAAGTTCCCCTGCGGCATTTCGCAGGCGTGCATAATCAAGACCAGCGCGCCTTTGGGCATCTGCTTCTTCTGTGGCGGGTCAAGGTCAACGGGCAGTATATCGGCCACAGGCGAGCCTATCCAGCCCCCCGCACCGAATGCTTCGGGCCCGCCCACCATAATCAGCCCGCCTCCGAGGTCGTTTACGTAGCGGCAGAGCATTTCCTGCTGCTGATACGTGAATTGGCTGCAATCGGTATTGACGAGAATGACCGCGTCCGTATCCATTAGCTTTGCCAGGTTGTGGGGGAGCTCAGCAGCGAGACAGGACTGAACGTCGATGTCAGAGCTCTCTAAGGCATTCTGCAAGGTCGTGGCGGCCGAGACATCGGTAGCCACCAATAAGACGTGCCCGGGACCGGCTACGTAGGTCATTGCGCTGGCGCGGTTGTTCTGGACTATTTCGTCCTGGTTGGGGTCGTCGGGCATAAAGACCGCTTCGAACTCGTGCATTCCCCGCGTGCCGAGAGGCACGGATACGGTCTGAACGTTTGTGCCCGGCTTCAACTCAACAGAAACCGTAATCTCAGGCGAACCCGGGGCAAGGTCAACGGGTCTGCCGTTGAGATTCAGCAGGAGTTTTCCG